>CAVKCU010000308.1:0-2113 GCA_963654645.1 Clostridiales bacterium
GCACCTTTGCAGCCAAGGGCAAAACATGGAAGGGCGGTCAGCACGGCTTTGCCCGGGATCTGGAGCACACCCTGCTGCGGGCAGAGGGGGACACCATCCAGCTGGAGCTGCGGGCAGATGATGCCATCAAGGCAGAGCGCTTTCCCTATGATTTTGTGCTCACCAGCACCTTCCGTCTGGAGGGCAAGACGGTGCACCATACTTTGCAGGTGACGAACCCCGGCACTGAGGAGCTGCGCTTCGGCATCGGCTTCCACCCGGCGTTCAACATCCCGTTCGATGAAAAGCACACCACCACCGACTACGAGTTCCGGTTTGATCAGCCGGAAAGCCCGGTCATCCTCGACGCCAGCCCAAACGGTCTGCTGAGCGGCAGGAGCTATTATCAGTGGAAGAACCAGCAGGCCATCCAGCTGACTGATGACCTGTTTGCCAACGACAGCTTCTGCATGGCAGGTCTGCGTACCAGCACCATTGGCATCTGTGAGAAGGACACCGGTCGCAATATCACCTGCAAGGTGGAGCGCTACCCCTATTCGCTCATCTGGTCGGCGCCCGCAAAGCCGGTGCGGTTCGTGTGCATCGAGCCGTGGCACAGCCTGCCCGCAGCCATCACCGACCCGCAGGACTGGGAGCAGCGCGCCGCAGCCGCCTGCCTTGCCCCCGGCGAAAGCTGGCAGACCACCCTCAGCACCACCTTTGAACGGTGAGAAAAAAGCACGCAGAAACGAAGCTGCGTGCTCTTGACAGAAACCTCAAAAGCGGGTATAATGTAAATAGAAAAGGCACTGCGACAAGCGGTCAGCCCTTTTGATGAACCGTCTTAGAAACTAAGAACCGTCACCGGCCAGGGTGGCGGTTCTTTTTTGTTGAGAGTGCCGCAACAGGGAATAAGCAGTCTGTCCGCAATAGGGCAGTTGTTTCCCTCTGTGACCCCTCCTGTGAAAAGGGGACAGCGGAACGCCCACAGGCGTTCCGCTGTCCCGAAATATAAAATATTCTTTCCGCTGAAGATGACCAAAGCGCACGCGGCGGTCATTTTAAATCGTCTCGCGCAAAGGCTCAGAGAAGCAGCTGCTTAGTAAGCAACGCCCCAGTAGACCATAGTCTTGGCGGGCTTGCCGCAGCAGGGGCACACATCGCTCAGGTGTTCCTGCTCAAACGGCATGCAGCGGCTGGACAGGCCAGCTTCTTCCTTCATCTTCATCTCGCAGGCCAGATCGCCGCACCACATGGTCTTGATGTAGCCGGTGTTAGCCTTGGCCAGCTCTTTCACCTCGTCCATGGTGGTGGCAGCCCAGGTGCGCTTTTCGCGGTTTTCCAGCGCACGCTGGTACAGATCCTTGCGCAGAGCCTCCAGCTGGGCGGGGATGGCAGTCTCCAGCTCGTCCAAGCTTACAAAGACCTTCTCGCGGGTGTCGCGGCGCACCAGCACGCACTGGTTCTTTTCCAGATCCTTGGGGCCGATCTCAAGGCGCAGGGGCACACCCTTCATCTCCCACTGGGCAAACTTCCAGCCGGGAGCGTTGTCACTGTCGTCCAGCTTCACGCGGGCGTACTTGCTGATCTTCTCAGCCAGCTCCGCAGCCTTCTCGGAGACGCCGGGCTTGTGGGCGGCAATGGGCACCACCACCACCTGAATGGGGGCAATGGCAGGGGGCAGGATCAGACCGTCGTCATCGCCGTGGGTCATGATGATGGCACCCACCAGACGGGTAGAAACGCCCCAGCTGGTCTGGAACGGATGATGCAGCTGGTTGTCGCGACCGGTAAAGGTGACGTCGTAAGCCTTGCTGAACTTATCGCCAAAGTAGTGGCTGGTGCCGCTCTGCAGGGCCTTGCCGTCCTTCATCATGGCCTCGATGGTGTAGGTGGCCTCGGCACCGGCAAACTTTTCCTTGTCGGTCTTGCGGCCCTTCACCACGGGGATGGCCAGATCCTGCTCGCACACATCGGCATAGCAGTTCAGCTGCTGCTGGGTCTCAGCCTCGGCCTCGGCGGCGGTCTCGTGGATGGTGTGACCCTCCTGCCACCAGAACTCGCGGCTGCGCAGGAAGGGACGGGTGGTCTTTTCCCAGCGCACCACGCTGCACCACTGGTTGTACTTCATGGG
>CAVKCU010000309.1:0-2113 GCA_963654645.1 Clostridiales bacterium
GGGGGAGCTGTCGCGCAGCGACTGAGGGGCTATAAATGGAGAAGCGAAAAAAGCGTTAAAGCGATAGCGCCGACTGGCGCAGCGCTAGCTTTTTTGTGCTTCGACTTCTTCTTTAGGTTTGTTAAGGGCGTGCAGCCCTTGACCCGTTGCGGGGTGGGTGGAGTCCAGAGGTAGGGAGGGGGGACTCGGAACACCCCTCCCTGCCTCTGGCCCAGCGGAGCGTCCCTGCACGCCAAAGAAAAGAAAAACTTTCCAATCAAACAGCAAAGTTTCCGTCTGCGCCAGAGGCTCCCTCCTAGAGGGAGCTGGCAAAACCGTCAGGTTTTGACTGAGGGAGTTAAGCCATCCATTTCTCAAACGTTTCATTTTTTATTTTTTTCGCACTGCGGTACAAAGTTTCAGGAATTTTCTTGATATTTCACAAAAATGTAATGACTTTTTTCGTAAAATCGGGTATACTGTATCTTGCAGGGACAGTGGGGCCGCAACCACTTCCCCGCACATGATTCCTCCTCACACCAAAGCAATACCCCAAACAAGAAACCCCTCCGGTGTACCGCAAGCGCCGGAGGGGTTTCTTGTTGTTTTGTTATGTTTAAAGGGTGCGCAGCTTTGCCGCGAACACTGAGAGCACCACCTTGGGGTTCACCTGTGCGCCCAGCTGCTGCAGGGCGGCATCTGCCAGACGCACCGCCTGCCGCGCCTGTGCACCCTGCACCGGGGCGCGTGGGCTGCAGCGCAAGCCAGCCGCTGCCACGGCGCGGAAATCGGTCAGCAGGGCGGCAGCAGCGGCTTTATCCTTTTCGTAGGCGGCAAGCAGCACGGCGGCGGTGTAGCTGTCCCGGGCGGCGGCAGCGCGGGCAAGCTCCAGCGCCTTTTCCACCTGTGCGGCGCGGGCTTCGTCCCGGGCGACCGCCAGCACCGTGCCGATATGACCATCGAACAGCTCACTGTACAGTGCGGCTGTTTTTTTGTCCACGCCCTGCGCCGCGCAGTAGCGGGTGCAGTCGGCGGGGGACACCGGTGCCACCGCAAAGCTGACGCAGCGGCTGCGGATGGTGGGCAGCACGCTTGCCAGCGAATCCGCCGTGAGCAGGAACAGCACCCCCTCCGGGGGCTCTTCCATGACCTTGAGCAGGGCGTTGGCGGATTCCTCGTTCATGCGCTCCACATGGTACAAAAGCACCGCACGCCCCTCGGCGGAAAGGCTGGTGTTGAAAATTTCGCTGCGCATGGCGGTGACCTGACCTACCAGATACTTTCCGCCGCTGCCCATACCGGACACCGAGATGGCTTCCCGCACGATGCCGGTCTCCACCGTGCCGCTGTCGCGCTTACCGGCTTTTGCCACAGCGCGGCAGCACTCGCCCCGCAAAAGCGCCTCGGCGGCGGCGCCGCCTGCCGGGTAGAGATAGTCGGCGGCGATGCAGCGGGCGGCAAAGCCGGTGCCAAGCCCGGCTTCGCCCACCAGCAGCACGCTGTGGGTCAGCCTGCGGGCGGTCAGCATCTGCTGCACACTGGTTTTCAGTTCTGCGTTGCCTTCCATACGGTCCAGCATCATGATGGGGGTACTCCTTTTGTGAGACGGTCGTAAAACGATTTAGAATGCGCTCCGCGTTGCTCTGCGCATAATTCAAGGAAAGATTATTTTATATTTCGCAATTCTGGAAAATCTGCGGATTTTCCAGAATTGCCTTTTCACGGGAGGGGTCGTGGAGGGAAACGGCATTTGCAGCGCCG
This sequence comes from Clostridiales bacterium, assembly GCA_963654645.1. GTDB lineage: Bacteria > Bacillota > Clostridia > Oscillospirales > Ruminococcaceae > Faecalibacterium. Next base: position 1,741 of record CAVKCU010000309.1, read on the forward strand.
CTTTCTGCGAAAGCGCGGCGCTGCGGCGGGGGTTACCCCTTCCGTCATCGCCTGCGGCGATGCCACCTTCCCCAAGGGGACGGCTTTTGGCGGCGGCGGGAAAGTTTCTCATTGCTCTTGAAACTTTAGTGACAAGGCTAACGGCGTGCGCCCTCTCAGTCAAGCCCTATCGGGCTTGACAGCTCTCCCAAAGGGAGAGCCAAGAGCACTGCCGGAAACTTCCTCATTATGCCTAATACTTTAGCAACGAACGTAACGGCTTGGCTCCCCCTTCGGGGGAGCTGGCGCGGGAGCGCCTGAGAGGGCTTTTACCTCCTGTTCTTCCGCTTCCACTGCTCCCGGCGCACCCATGCGCGGAGGGAGCGGTAGGCCA
>CAVKCU010000310.1:0-2108 GCA_963654645.1 Clostridiales bacterium
AATTTTGCCTGCGCCGCCCTTTTTGCGGGCTGCGTGTGTATCGTTGTGTGCCATACGCACCTTCCTTTTTTCAGTTTTCCAGCATCAGACGCAGATAGCTTTCGCTCACGTCAAAGGGCTCTGCGTCAAAGCGGATCATGCCGTATTCCTGCCGGGTACCCTCGCCCAGAAACAGCGGCTGAGCAGCGCCTACCGTGATGACCGCCTTTTCCACGATGACTTCCTTCTCGCGGGCGGCTTCCATCAGGATCTCGGCGGCGCGGTCACTGTCGGCCATCATCTCCACAAAATACAGGGTATCCTCCTTGCGGAAGTAGATGCCGTAGCCATGCTCGTTGGACACGATGGTAGCGCCCCGGGCATACAGTTCCTGCAGCACCACCGCCATACGCTCCGGGCTCAGCTGCACGGTATCCTTCCAGAACTGCTCCCGCAACTCACACAGCTTTTTTGCCGTCACCGTGTCAAATTCTGCCTGGCTCCACAGGTTGCGGCTCACCTCGCGGGGCAGGCAGCGCAGGGCAAACGCCTGCGCAAAGCCCTTATCCTGCAGCAGTGCGGTCTGTGCTGCATCTGCCGGGACTGCCACAGTGAAGCCTGCGCCCCGCAGCTTTTGCTGGGCGCACAAGGTATCCAGCAGACCCGCCAGCAGCAGGCTGCCCTCGCCGCACAGGCACAGGTAATTGCCCGTGCGCCCCTGCAGGGTGACCGGCACAGCCAGTGCAGCCGCCACGATGGTGTCGTTTTCATCGGCCACATAAATGTTCTGCACACCGGCAAAGCATTCCAGTACCATTTTTGCAAAATCTTCGGTATCATGATGCTGGCTCTGCCACAAAGCCAGCACTGCCGCCTCATCGGACGGCTGCATCAGACGATACATCGTTCAGGATGCCCCCTCTTATCATATTTTATCGTTCAGCCCAGTGTTTTCCGGGCAAGCTGCTGCACCTCTTGCTGGATCTCTTCAATACTGCGCATAACGTCCCCGCTGGTGCAGTGCACGGTGTCCCAGCCAAGATGCCGGGCGCAGAACTCGGCAGCGGCGCGGCTGCGCGCCAGATAGGCCGTATCCTTTTCGTGCACGTCCTTTTTGCTCTCGTCGCCGTGGTAGCGCTGGGTCATCAGCCGCTGGCTGACCGCCGGGTCCACCTGCAAATAGATGACCCTGTCCGGTGCGGGCAGACCCAGCAGACGGAACTCGTAATCGAACAGCCAGTGCAGATATTCCTCCCACTGCTCTTGCGGGAGCTTGGAGCACTGGTGCACTGCGTTGGAGGTGGTGTACCGGTCGGCGATGATCACCCCGCCCTGCTCATAAAAGCTGCCCCAGCTGGTTTTATAGCTGGCATAGCGGTCCACCGCGTAAAAACTGGAGGCCGCGTAGGCGTTTACATCGTCCGGGTGCTGACCGAACTGCCCCGCCAGATACATCTTGACCAGCGCGCTGGAATCACTGGCATAATCCGGGAAGGTGATCTTCTGCACAGGTACACCCTGCGCGGCAAGATGCTCTGCCAGCAGCTTTGCCTGCGTAGCCTTGCCGCTGCCGTCCAGCCCTTCCAGCACGATCAGTTTGCCTTTGCTCATACGGCAGCACCTTCTTTGATAGCGGCATATCTTGCACGCACCTCGGCGGTTTTGCCGCAGCACATCTTGCCCTCCGGGCAGGGACCGCACAGGCAGGCGGGACCTGCCTTGGTAAAGATATGAGGTGCCACCGGGTACACCAGCGCGAACATTTTTTCAGCCAGCTCCCGGATCTCCCACTGGGCGCGGTTGCAGCAGCGCAGCTGGAAGAAGTTCATCAGGCTGCGGGCGTTCATGGTGACCACCATTTTAGTCTCGCAGGCGTTGGGCAGCACAAAGCGGGCGTCCTCATTGGCCTGCTTGGATGCCTTGGCACGCGCCTGCTTTTCCGGCACTCCCTCAGCCATCAGGCGGGCGGTGTGCCCCTCCTCCAACTTATGGGCAAGATCAAGATAGCGCTGAGCATCCTCCTCCATACTGGCAAGGAAGGCTGCCTTTGCTTCCGGGATAGCCTCGATCTCCGGGGGCGTCACATAGCGGAAATCATCCAGACGCACATAGCGCTGGCTCTGCACGCT
>CAVKCU010000311.1:0-2093 GCA_963654645.1 Clostridiales bacterium
TCCACCAGAGTGGAGCAGAAGGTGTTGGCGTTGTTCATCCAGTCGATGAAGGCAGGCTCCAGATCCCAATCCTTGGCGTAGTTGTTGCAGCACTTCTGCAGCTCCTTGCCGTTGTTGTCGATCAGCTCGCAGCTCAGGATGACCAGACCCTTATCGGCAGCGCCGTTGAAAGCCTTGTAGCGCTCGAACAGCACGCGGGTCAGCTTTGCGGGGAAGCTGTTGGGAGGAACCTGATCGAACTGGCTGTCGCCCTGCGTATAGGCGATGCCGGCTTCCGTGGTGTTGGAAACGATGGTCTCCAGATCAGCAGAGCGTGCCAGCTCCAGCACTTCGTCCCACTTGCCGTCGATGTAGGGGCACACGCAGTCGGACACGCAGGAGATCACGCGCTTGGCATCGACCTTCTGGCCCTTCTCGCTGCCGCGCAGGTACAGGGTGTACAGGCCCTCCTGCTCGTTGATCCAGTCTGCCATCTGGGGGAAGTTGCCAATGGGCTGCACCAGCTTGACCTTGCCGTTGTAGCCGGCCTTCTCGTTTGCAATATCGTAGAAGTAGTCCACGAAGGCACGCAGGAAGTTGCCCTCGCCGAACTGCATGACCTTGACGGGTGCATCCTTCAGGATGTAGCCGTTATAGCCGGTGCCTTCCAGAACCTTGTAGTTCAAAGTTTCCATCTTGTTGATCTCCTTTATAAACTTGCTTTGCTCACCAGAAGGCCGCTTTGCCTGCCCTCTGTTCCTTATCCCTATTTTATGCTGTTGTATACAAATAAGTCAAGAGCTTTGTGCAATATTTTTAGCCCAAAGGTGCCGTTTTGGGGCATTTCCAGCGAAAAGCACAATTGTGTGCTAGAAAATTTGTCACTTTTTCAGTTGTATACATGGGCGTTTTCCGCTATACTAAAGGTAAGACAAACCTGCCCGTGCAGGCGGGTGTCCCGTTGTACACAAGGTTTGACGGATTTTTAACAAAACCATCAGAGAAAAGGAGTTATCGACCCATGAAAGCATTTATGGATAAGGACTTCATGCTCCAGTCTCCCACTGCTCAGCATCTGTACCACGACTACGCCGCTGGTATGCCTATCTGCGACTACCACTGCCACATTCCTCCCCGTGAGATCTACGAGAACCGCCGCTTTGAGAACATCGCTCAGGTGTGGCTGGGCGGCCGCAACCCGGACGGCAGCTACTTTGGCGACCACTACAAGTGGCGCGTGATGCGTTCCAACGGTGTGCCCGAAGAGTACATCACCGGCGATAAGCCCGACCGCGAGCGCTTCCAGAAGTTTGCAGAGGCTCTGCCCATGGCCATCGGCAACCCGATGTACCACTGGACCAACCTTGAGCTGCATGTGTTCTTTGGCTACGACGGCGTGCTGAACGGCGACACCGCTGAGGAAGTGTGGAACCTGTGCAACGACAAGCTGCAGCACGATCCCAAGCTGACTGTGCGCGGCCTGATCGAGCAGAGCAATGTTGCTTTCATCGGCACCACCGATGACCCCATCGATGATCTGTACTGGCACAAGAAGATCAAGGAAGACCCCACCATCAAGTTCACCGTGGCTCCTTCCTTCCGCCCCGATAAGGCCATCAACATCAACAAGCCCGGCTTTGCCGAGTACATGGGCAAGCTGGCCGCTGTTGTGGGCAAGGAAAAGCTGGCCTGCATCGACTGCGTGACCGACGCTCTGACCAAGCGCATCGAGTTCTTTGCCGAGATGGGCTGCCGCGCTTCGGACCACGGTCTGGATTACATCCCCTACCGTGAGGCCACCAAGGAAGAGGTCAACGCCATCTACCAGAAGGTGATGAAGGGCGAGACCTGCACCACCGAAGAGGCTGAGAAGTATCAGACCTACATCCTGATCCATCTGGGCAAGGAGTATCATCGTCTGAACATCGCCATGCAGATCCACTACAACTGCCTGCGCGGCGTGAACCGCAAGATGAACGCTCTGCTGGGACCCGACACCGGCTATGATATGATCAACACCGCTACCTGCGGCGGCGAGATCGCAAGCCTGCTGAGCGCCCTGAACGACACCGACGAGTGCCCCAAGACCATCATCTACAGCCTGAACCCCGGCG
>CAVKCU010000312.1:0-2080 GCA_963654645.1 Clostridiales bacterium
ATGTTCTGGACAACGACAAGCTGCAGGTGGAGGTGCTTGCAAATCTGGATAAAGTACAGCCTGCCGGTGCGGTGGTCATCGTTTCTTACCCCCGCATCGAGGGTGCAACCGGTCTGCCCGCACGAGTCTGGGCCATTACCGAATAAGAGCGGAGAAGTGGGAAAATGTCGTTTGAAAAAGCAAAAGCAGATCTGGAAGAAAAAGGTCTGGGAGACCATGTCATTGTGCTGAACGAGTCCTCGGCAACCGTGGCAGAGGCGGCCCACGCACTGGGCGTGGAGCCTGCCAGCATCGCAAAAACGCTGTCGGTTCTGCAGGGCGAAAAGCCGGTGCTCATCGTCACCGAGGGCACGGCAAAGCTGGACAACCACAAGTACAAGAGCCTGTTCCACATCAAGGCCAAAATGATCCCCTACGATGAGGTGGAAGCCTATGTGGGTCATGCCCCCGGCGGCGTTTGCCCCTTTGGGGTGAACGAGGGCGTGGCAGTCTATCTGGGAATACACTGACTACAATAAAAATCATACATCAGCGCGTTCGTAGATCGAAGCGGATTTTCTTGCACAGGAGCGAGCGTTGTGCTAGAATGTAGTTGGGGATTGCTAACTGCTGCTTTGCTTCGTCTGACAACAAAACGAGGATGTGGGCTATGTTGCCACGATTGGTGGGGCATCGTCAAGAGTCAGACCTTTTTGACGTCCATCCGGTTCCATGCCAGAATGACGGCAGCCTGCAGCAATGGCATACGGGATGTTGAACGCATATGCCATGGGAATGGCCAACGGCATCATGATGGCAAACGTGAGAACCATCCGCTAAGATCTGAAATCCACCCGGCAGAGAAAGGATACACCGCAGATAAAATAAGAACAAATAGCGGAGAACGGTATAAAAGCCGCTCTCCGCTTTGCAGAATTGTAAAGGCTGGTTCCTGTTCTTTGCGGAGGGGGCTGCACATTAAAGAACTTTGGCACCATTGGCCGTCAACTTGAAGGTTGCTCCCAGCATATCGGCAGCCCCGCGGCACATCAGCATCCGCTGCAGAAAAATCTCAAAATATTCGTACATGCTGCAAATGTCGGTGTCAATCTGCAGATTCAGCGAGATGACCTTTTTCTCGGTGTTGATTTTCAAAGTCTGGTCTGTTACCGCGTAATTGACCCGGTCATGGATATCAAAGGCTGCCTTTGGCTTTTCCCGCACGCGGCTGCGGCGCACATCAGTCTTGTCACCGATGATGAGGGCTGCCGAGATGGGGTCCACAGCTCCGCCGGTCGATTCATCGTGGTTGGAAATGGCAGACACGATGGTGATGCGGTCCGGAATGCTCAGGTCATATTGTTTGAGGATCTCGTTGGCCAGCAGCCCACCGTATTCGGCGTGGCGGCTCCGGTTGATGGCATTTCCGATATCGTGCATATAGCCTGCGATCCGGGCAAGCTCGATGTCATGTTCCGAATAACCGAACTTTTTCAGGATATGCGCAGCGGTTTCTGCTACCCGGACACAATGAGCCTGCGAGTGGTCGGTGTAGCCCAGCAAGCCCAGATTCTGATTGCCCTTTTTCAGCAGTTCGTTGACTTCTTCGTTGTGCCTGATGTCCTTATACGTCATGGTTTTGCCCTCGATTCACTTGTTGAAGGAAAGTATCTATTATTATAAGATGCTCCCAGAGCAGTTGCAATCAAATTGCGGTAAAATCCATGCGATTTTTCCGGTGATGCAGCGCTAAAAACAGAAACTTGGTGGCAAAAAATGCCCGGCGGACGCAGAAGGAATCTGGCCGTCTACGCATACTGCAACCTGCATGGCCTTTGGATGACGAAACTCTGATGCCATCAATGCAAACGGGGAGTGATTTTTGGCAGGAAAATAGGGCTTCTCAGGTGCGGTATCTTTTCCGCAGGGGAAAACCATGGTATACTGAATGCAGCGAATCCAAAGTGATAAACCGGGAGGTACTATTATGAAGTGGGGAATCTTAGCGACCGGCACCATTGCCAAAAAGTTTGCATCCACGGTGGAGCAGATGGGCGCAGAGGGGGAGCAGCTTGTTGCCGTGGGGTCACGGCATCTGGAA
>CAVKCU010000313.1:0-2076 GCA_963654645.1 Clostridiales bacterium
GCCGCCGCCGAGCAGGAGCTGACCCGCATCGAGGACGAGCTGAAAACCAAAATGATGGAGATCCGGAGCTGAAATGGCAAACGCTGATTTTTCTCAGAACAAAAAACAAGCCGCGCCCGGCGGCTTTGACGCGGGCAGCTACCGTGAAAAAGCCCAGCCGGAGCAGACCGTAAGGCTGACGCCCCGCCAGCAGAAGCTGGCTGCACTGGAGGCAAAGCTGCCCGGTGCGCTTTCCACCCGGGCGGCGGCGCTGGCGCTGAGCGTAGTGGTGATGCTGGCAGCCTTTTTCGGCTTTGGCAGCGCCAAGCTGCGCGGTAAGTACAACACCGCCCGCCAATGGTTCACCGCAGGAGTCGCCGCCGACAACGGTTATAACCTGAGCGAGGAGCTGACCACCCGGGAGAATACGGCGGCCAACGTTATCACCACCGCCAGCAATACGCTGGGGGCAGATAATGCTGAAGTATTGACTGCACAGGATGCACTGACGGCGTTCAGCAACGACCTGGACGGCGTGAAGGCAGGCAAGACCCGGCTTCATGCCCTCTATGAGGACAACGAGACTTTGGGCACTGCCATCGACCAGCTGTATGCAAAATTGCAGGAGCAGGCCGCAGACCCCATGAAGATGGGCGCGGTGCAGGGGCAGTACGGTCAGTTCAACAGCGCAGCCACCATCATTGGCACCTTGCAGTACAATACGGCGGTGTATGAATATCAGAAGGAAGTCGGCGGCTTCCCTGCCAGTGTGCTGGGAGCAGTTGCCGGCGTGAAGGAGGTTGAGCCCTTCGCATGAAAAACTTTGCAAAACGCATCAGCGCACTGGTGCTGACCGTGGTGGTCAGCGCGGCGGTGCTGTGCCCGGCGGCCTTTGCCGCCCAGCTGCCCAGCCTGCCCAAGGATCAGTGCGTGGTGGACGATGCCGGTGTGCTGAGCAGCAGCACCGTGCAGACCATCACCGAGCTGAACGCACAGCTGGAATCCAGCTGCAGCGGCGCACAGATCGGTGTACTGACAGTAGAATATACGGGCAATGATTCCACAGAGGATTATGGCACACAGGCTTTCAACGCCTGGGGCATCGGCTCGTCCTCCCAAAACAACGGCGTGCTGATCCTGCTGGTGATGGAATCGGCGCGGTACGAGGACGGCGACTACTACCTGACCTACGGCGACGGCTTCCGCAACACCACGCTGGAAAAGCAGTCCAGCGCCATCGCCCAGACCATGGAAGATCAGTTTGCCGCAAAGGATTATGACGGCGCGGTGACCACCTGTGCCCGGAACGTGGCAAACACTATCGCAGACATCTACGGGGTCAGCCTTTCCGGCAGTGCCGGTAACGGCAGCACCGTGCAGCCCGGGCATCAGAGCAGCCAGAGCAGCGGCGGCAGCACCCTGACCGACATTCTGACCCTTGTGGTCAGCGTTGTGCTGCTCATCGTCATCATCCGGTCTGTGGCCTATGTTTTTGCCAGCCCCTGCGGCTGGCTGTGGTGCTTCGGCGGGCCCCGTCCTCCCCGCAGACGGTGGGGACCCCGCGGCCCGCGCGGTCCGCATGACCCGCCGCCCCCGCCGGGCGGCTTCTACGGCGGCTCCCGCGGTCCACGTCCGCCCCGCGGCGGCTTTGGCGGCATGGGCGGCGGCTCCTTCGGGGGCGGTGCCGGGCGCGGAGGTTTCGGCGGCGGCAGCTTTGGCGGCGGCTTCGGTGGCATGGGCGGTGGTTCCAGCCACGGCGGCGGCGGTGGCCGTGGGCGGTAATAGACGATTTGGAATGCGCGCCGCAGTTGCTCTGCGCATATTCAGCGGAAGAATTATTTGAAATTTTTGGGGTTCTGAAAAGCCTGCGGGCTTTTCAGAACCCCTTTTTCACGGGTGAGGTCGTAGAGGAAAACGGCATTTGCAGCGCCGCTTTCTACGAAAGCGCGGCGCTACGGGCGTGCCCGCTCCCCCGGGGGGAGCTGTCGCGTAGCGACTGAGGGGCTATGGATGGAGAAGCGAAAAAAGCGTTAAAGCGATAACGCCGACTGGCGCAGCGCTAGCTTTTTTGTGCTTCGACTTCTTCTTTAGGATTGT
>CAVKCU010000314.1:0-2075 GCA_963654645.1 Clostridiales bacterium
TGGACGCCGTGTGCGCCCATCTGGACTTCAGCGAGACCGTGGTGGAGGAGGACCGTATCCCCGTTGCCATCATCGGCCGCCCCAATGTGGGCAAGTCCAGCCTGACCAACCGCATTCTGGGCGAGAACCGCATGATCGTGGCAAACGAGGCCGGCACCACCCGCGATGCCATCGACACCCCGGTGGACAACGCCTACGGCAAGTTCATCTTTACCGATACCGCCGGTCTGCGCAAGCGCAGCAACATCAGCGACGGTCTGGAGCGCTACATGGTGGTGCGTGCACTGGCTGCTGTGGAGCGCAGCCGCGTGGCGCTGATCCTTGTGGATGCCACCGTCGGCTTTACCGAGCAGGACAGCAAGGTGGCTGGCTACGCCCACGAACAGGGCAAGGCCTGCATCATCGTGGTGAACAAGTGGGATGCCGTGGAAGGCAAAGAGACCAACACCATGGAGCTGCAGCGCCGCGGCTACGCCGAGTGCTTCAGCTTTATGGGCTACGCACCCATCATCTTCATCTCTGCCCAGACCGGCTACAATGTGAACAAGCTGATGCAGCTGATCCGGGATGTGGACGCCGAGAACGGTGCCCGCGTGCCCACCGGCGTGCTGAACGAGATGCTTGCCCGCGCTACCGCCCGGATGCAGCCCCCCAGCGACAAGGGACGCCGCCTGAAGATCTACTACCTGACGCAGGCTTCCACCCGTCCTCCCACGTTCGTGGCCTTCGTGAACGCAAAGCACCTGTTCCACTTCAGCTATCAGCGGTATCTCATCAACCAGATCCGCGAAAACTTTGGTCTGGAGCATACGCCCATCCGTCTGGTCGTGCGGGAGCGCGGCTCCGGCGAGGTGGGTGCCAAGGACGTATAACACGTCAGAGAGGCTCAGATGATGGAATCTGTTCTCATCGCTGTGGTGTCCGCTGTGCAGGCGTATCTGCTGGGCAGCATCGACACCGGTATCCTCGTCAGCAAGTTTTTGTACCACGATGACGTGCGCAAGTACGGCAGCGGCGCTGCCGGCATGACCAATATGCTGCGCACCTTCGGCAAAAAAGCAGCGGCACTGACCGCTTTTGGCGATGTGCTCAAGGGCGTGCTGGCGGTATGCATCGGTCGCTGGCTGTTCACCCTGATGCCGGAGAGCGCCACGCTCTCGCCCTATCTTGCGGTGTATCTTGCCGCGATCTTTGCCATTATCGGTCATCTGAAGCCCCTGTATTTCGGCTTCAAGGGCGGCAAGGGCGTGCTGGTGGCAGGCGGCACCATTCTGGCTATCCAGCCGGTGCTGATCCCCTTTCTGGCGGTCATCTTTCTGGTCTGCCTGCTGCCCACCGGCATGGTATCACTGGGCAGCGTGACCATGGCAGCACTCTACCCGGTGCTCACCATCCTGTACGGTGTGTTCCGGGGGTACTCTGCCGCCGACCTTACCGTGTGCGCCATCGGCTCGGCGATCATGGGCGCGATGGTCATTTACATGCACCGCTCCAACATCCAGCGCATCCGCGAGGGCAAGGAGTACCGCTTTGGACGTCACGGTAAAAAGTAACCTCAAATAGCAATACGCCCCGCAGCCGTTATCAGCCGCTGCGGGGCGTTTTTGTCCGGGGAGCTCAGTGTCCGTACCCATTGGTAAATTTGCAGCAAAAGCGCATAGGAGCCTGCTTTTTATTTGCTCCTCCAAATTCTGTGACGGATTCGAAACATTTTTGTGAAAGACTGCCAAGGCACATTGACAAGGCCGTTCCGTCATGTTATGTTAGTATTGACAAATCAGTACTTGATGAAGCATTCTATGCTCTGTTTCGCCATGCCGCAGCTGCGGCGGAAAGGATAAAGCTATGACCACTGCCTTAAAACGTACCAGCGCTGCCCTGCTGACGCTGCTAATGTTCTGCATGCTTACACTGGGCGCTTCTGCCGCCGCTAACACTCCTGTGGGGGTCAAATTCTGGAAGGAAAAGTCCGATAAGGAATCCATGGCAAACTCCGGCATTGATTCTGACCGCGAGGCCGCCCTTACCCGCCAGTCCAACGGCACCTACACCCTGACGCTGCCCGTCAAGCAGGT
>CAVKCU010000315.1:0-2073 GCA_963654645.1 Clostridiales bacterium
AAAATGATATTCAGGAGGGTTTCAAGATGAATTATCTGGAAATTGAATCTGTTGTAGGCCGCGAGATCTTAGACTCCCGCGGCAACCCCACCGTGGAAGCCGAGATCACACTGGCAGACGGCACCGTGGCGCGCGGCTGCGCACCTTCTGGTGCATCCACCGGCGAGTTTGAGGCGCTGGAGCTGCGGGACGGCGACAAGAGCCGCTATCTGGGCAAGGGCGTGACCAAGGCGGTGGAAAACATCAACACGGTCATCGCGGACGCAGTGGTGGGCATGGATGCCTCCGACATCTATGCTGTAGACGCCGCCATGCTCAAGGCAGACGGCACCAAGGATAAATCTAATCTGGGCGCAAACGCCATTCTGGCGGTGTCCATTGCCGCCTGCCGCGCAGCCGCCGCTTCGCTGGAAATGCCGCTGTACCGTTTTCTGGGCGGCGTAAACGGCAACCGTCTGCCTGTGCCCATGATGAACATCCTGAACGGCGGCGCACACGCCACCAACACCGTGGATACGCAGGAGTTCATGATCATGCCCGTGGGCGCTCCCTCCTTCAAGGAAGCTCTGCGCTGGTGCGCTGAGGTCTTCCATGCTCTGGCTTCCATCCTGAAGTCCAAGGGTCTGGCTACCTCCGTGGGCGATGAGGGCGGCTTTGCGCCCAACCTTTCCAGCGATGAGGAGACCATCGAGACCATTCTGGCTGCCATCGAAAAGGCGGGCTACGTGCCGGGCAAGGACTTTATGCTGGCAATGGACGCCGCCGCCTCCGAGTGGAAGAGCCCCAAGGGCAAGGGCTTTTACAAACTGCCCAAGGCGGGCACCGAGTTCACCTCTGCTGAGCTGATCGCACACTGGAAGAGCCTTGTGGAGAAGTACCCCATCGTCTCCATCGAGGACGGTCTGGACGAAGAGGACTGGGAAGGCTGGCAGCAGATGACCCGCGAGCTGGGCGGCAAGGTGCAACTGGTGGGCGATGACCTGTTCGTGACCAACACCGAGCGTCTGGCAAAGGGCATTCAGCTGGGCGCGGGCAACGCCATCCTGATCAAGCTGAATCAGATTGGCTCTGTCTCCGAGACCTTGGAAGCCATCAAGATGGCACACAAGGCTGGTTACAATGCCATCAGCTCCCACCGCTCCGGCGAGACCGAGGACACCACCATTGCAGATCTGGCTGTGGCGCTGAACACCTGCCAGATCAAGACCGGTGCACCCAGCCGCACCGAGCGTGTGGCGAAGTACAACCAGCTGCTGCGCATTGAGGAACAGCTGGGCGAAAGCGCCGTCTATCCCGGCATGGAAGCGTTTTAAGCTTTCCATCATTTACCACCATGGTATTTGCAATCCTGCGGCGGGCTGGTTCGTATATAAGGCAGACCGGCACCCGGCAGCAGCCGGGACGGAATGAAACGAAAGGAGCAAACCTTCCATGTTTCAAAGCCTTGGGCCGCTGCTCAGCCTTTTGGGCGGCGGCAGTTTTACAAAACTGCTTCTGTTTTTGCTAAAGGGGCTGTTCGGCTAAAACGGACAGTCTGAAAGGAGAATACCATGCTGATCGTATTGGAGCATCTGCTGGGCAGGATCAATCTGCCCGGGATGTGGTGGATCATCGCAGAGCGCTGGCTGTGAGGTGACACCCCGCAAAGCCGCTGCACTTTTTGTGCGGCGGCTTTTTTGCTGCGCGGAACGATTTTGAATGCCCTCCGCGTTTTCCGGGTTGCGGCACCCAGCATCCGCATCGTGCCTTGGGCGGCACTCGCGTCTTGCTGGCCGCTGCCCCAACAACTCCTCCCTGTTTCCGCCACTGGCGGCGGTCGTCGTCGTTGCTGGGCATTTTCAGCGGAAAAATGATTTGTTGTTTCGGCACACCGGAGCGTCTGCGGACGCTCCGGTGTGCCCTTTTCACGGGAAGGGCTGTAAAAGGAAACGACTGCTGCCTTCCTGCTGTCAAAACTGGCAAAAAATGCTTGCAACTAGGCGGTTTTGATGATAAAATTATACTGTTATAGTACGCCAAAAAACAGGGTGTACAGGAAGGTAAGCTTGGAGATTGCGGCAACAGGGTGTGCCG
>CAVKCU010000316.1:0-2064 GCA_963654645.1 Clostridiales bacterium
AACAAGATGCAGGGCTGCATCGACAGCTACAAGCAGTTCATGAACATCCAAAAGCACATGCGGGACGAAAAGACCGGTCTGTACTACCACGGCTACGATGAGAGCCGCCAGATGTACTGGGCAGACCCCGAGACCGGCTGCAGCCCCAACTTCTGGCTGCGCGCCATGGGCTGGTTCCTTGTGGCGATGGTGGACGTGCTGGAGCGCATGGACGAGCAGCTGTACAACGAGTACCGCGGCATCATGGCCATGCTCAAGCAGACCGTGGAGGATATGCACAAGTTCCAGGACGAGCAGAGCGGGATGTTCTGGCAGGTCATCGACCACCCGGAGGCCGAGGGCAACTATCTGGAAACCAGCGGCACCGCCCTGTTTGCCTACGCGGTGCTCAAGGGCGTGCGTCTGGGCTACCTGCCCAAACGGATGGCTGCATGGGCGGAGAAGGCTTTCTACGGTACCTGCGACCGGTACCTGTCCAAGAACCCGGACGGCAGCCTGCAGCTGGACGGCATCTGCCTTGTGGCAGGTCTGGGCGGCAAGGATCACCGTGACGGCTCTCTGGCTTACTACTTCAGCGAGCCGGTGGTCTGCAACGATGCCAAGGGCGTGGGCCCGCTGGTGCTGGCCTATACCGAGATGATCGCACGCAAGTAAACTGATTGAAACCAAAGCAAAAGCCCCTCAGAGGCGTTTTAAAACGCTTCTGAGGGGCTTTTCTCGTATCGGAGTGGCGAGACTCGAACTCGCGGCCTCCTGCTCCCAAAGCAGGCGCGCTACCAACTGCGCAACACCCCGGTATCCGGCGGCACAGCTGCACCGCCGAGGTATAGTATATCGTTTTTTGCGCAGTTCGTCAATACAAAATCCTCAGTTGAAGGAGCGGAAGCCCTTGCCGATGATCTCGCTGGAGTTGACGATGGTGATAAAGCTGTGGGGGTCGTTCTCCCGCAGGAAGTTGCGCAGCTGCAAAGCCTGACGACGGGTGAGCACGGTCACCAGCACGCTGAGCTCGTGGTGGGTGTAGGCGCCGTAGGCTTTTTCCACCGTGGCGGAGCGGTTCATGTTATGGATGATGAAGTCCAGAATGGGCTGCGGGTTCGCGGTCATAATGGTGCACACCTTGCGCAGACGGATATTTTCAATGGCACCGTCCACCACGAAGGATTTGCCGATCAGGCCAAGGATACAGTACAGGCCGGTGCCCATGCCGAACCGCACGGCGGCAGCCAGCACAATGAGGATATCGCTGACCATCAGCGCCTTGCCGATCTCCATGGAGGTGTACTTGGCAAGGATCAGCGCCACGATGTCGGTGCCGCCGGTGGAGGCGCCGATATCAAACACGATGGCAGCGCCCAATGCGGGCAGGAACACGGCGAACACCAGATCCAGCATGGCATCGCCGCTCAGGGACGCACCGGAAGGGTACAGCCACTCGCAGACGGACACGAAAAAGGAGAGCGCAAAGGAGGAGTAGATCGTCCAGCCCATGCACTTGACGCCCAGAAACACAAAGCCAAGCACCACCAGCACAATGTTGATGATCCACATAAAGCCGCCTACGTTGATCCGGGGGAACAGGTCTGCCAGCAGGATGGACAGACCCGAGGTGCCGCCGAAGGCGAAGTGATTGGGGTTTTTGAAATATACGATGCCCACTGCCGTAAGCACAAGGCCGAGGTTCAGCAGGACAAAGAAATTTAGATTCTTCAGCAGATTTTCGCGGCTGAAGGCTTCTTTTAAACCGTTCATGGGGTTCCTCCATCAAAAAATACAGTGATTTTGCCTGAATGCCATGCAAAAATATACTCCCCTTGTACAAGGAAGTCAAGGGATAAAGAAGAAGTTGTGGAAAAAGACAGAAAACAGCCGCTGAAGGGTGAAAAAACAGGCACATCCTGTGCATTTTGGACGCAAAAGGGCAAAGCAAAGCGCCGCCCGCAGAATGTCTTGTCTGCGGGCGGCGCGGAGGATCTAATTCAGGAAAAGGGAAAAGGACTTACAGGTTGAAGTAACGCTTTGCGTTGTCGAAGCAGATGCCCTTGACGATCTTCTCCAGAGCCT
>CAVKCU010000317.1:0-2050 GCA_963654645.1 Clostridiales bacterium
ACGGTGGAGAGCATTGCCGAGATCACGCCCGCCATGCTGTACGACAGCTGCAAGGCCTTTTATGCCCCGGGCAATATGGTGCTGGCTGCTGCGGGCAACACCACCATGGAGCAGATCTTGGCTGCCTGTGAGCGGCATGGCCTGATGGAGCCCCGTCCGGCACAAAAGGTGCAGCGGCTGTGGGCCTCGGAGCCCATGACCCTTGCTGCCGCAGAAAAAATGCTGACCATGCCGGTGTCCAAGCCCTGCTTCGGCGTGGGCTTTAAGGAAGAGCCGCTGCCTGCGGGCGATCTGCGCACAGAGGCGCTGTACGACCTTGTACTCAGCTGCATCGTGGGCGGGATGTCGCCGCTGTACCGTCGCCTGTATGATGAAGGTCTTGTGAACCCCGGCTTTGGCGGCGAGGTGCTGCGGGTGGACGGCTGCTGCTGCATCCTGTTCACCGGCGAGAGCGATGTGCCGGATACCGTGCGGCAGCTGCTGCTGGACGAGATCGCCCGGGTGCGCGCTGCCGGTGTGGACAGGGAAGTGTTTACCCTGTGCAAGAACGAAAAATACGGTCAGCTGATCGAAAATCTGGAAAACGTGGAGGACTCCGCCAGCCAGATGGCAGATTTTGCCCTCAGCGGTCAGACGGTGGCGCAGCAGATCTCCATGCTGGCAGGGCTGACTGCGGAGGATGCGGACGCTGCCCTGCAGCGCATCCTGTGCACGGATCGTATGGCTACTATGTACATCCTGCCGGACGGCACGGCACAGGCGGCAGAAGAGGACGAGGAGGAAGAAGAATGAACCATCTTACAAATCTGGTACAGTTCCCGGGTCTTGGTCTGAGCTTTCAGCTGAACCGTGTGGCTTTTACCATCGGCGGGGTCAGCATCTACTGGTACGGCGTGTGCATCGCAGTGGGGATGTGTCTGGCGCTGGTCTTTGCTTTCCGGCACAGCATCGAGTTCGGCGTAGACCCGGACAGCATGGTGGACGTGATCCTCATCGGCGTGGTGCTGGGCATCATCAGCGCCCGCGCCTACTATGTGGCTATGGCACCTTTTAAATACCAGAGCATCTGGGAGATGATCGCCATCCGGGATGGCGGCCTTGCCATCTACGGCGGCATCATCGGCGGCTTTTTGTTCGGCGGTCTGGCGTGTAAGCGGCGGGGCGTGCCGGTGCTGCCCATGTTCGACCTTACCGCCATGGGCTTTCTCATCGGGCAGGGCTGCGGCCGCTGGGGCAACTTTTTCAATCAGGAGGCCTTTGGCTGCAACACCACTCTGCCGTGGGGTATGTACAGCGAGGCGACCCGTGCTTATCTGATGGGCAGCACGGTCACAGTGCCCAATGGTGTGGTCATTGACCCCAATCTGCCGGTGCACCCCACCTTTTTGTACGAGAGCATCTGGTGCTTTGTGGGCTTTTTCCTGCTGTTCCGTTACATCAAAAAACGCAAGTTCAACGGCGATATCACCCTGCGGTATCTGATCTGGTACGGCGCAGGCCGTTTCTGGATCGAGAGTCTGCGCACCGACAGCCTGATGCTGGTGCCCTCCATCGGGCTGCGGGCATCTCAGCTGGTGGCAGGCATCGCCGTGGTGGCGGGCATTGCGGCAGAGGTGTACTTCACCCGTAAGTGCAAGGGCAAGCCCCTGTTTGTGCCGCTGGCGATGAACGCAGAGAATAAGGCAGCCGTCAATAAGCTGCGTAAGGAAAAAGGTGCCATCGGTCTTGTGCTGGATGCGGATACCCAGCTGCTGGCTTCCAGCCCGCGCAAGCTGTTTTTGGAAAAGACCGAGGCCTATAATACGCAGGTGAAAGCCGCCATAGAACAGGCCGGGCAGAAAAAAGTGTAAAAATCTGCGCAAAAGGGGAAATTTCCTCTTGCAATCCGGTTTGGTTTTTGCTATAATATTCTAGCCGCATGGTGTGGGCGCCTGAAATGGCCCGCTGTAAGGGTCTGCCTTTACGACCAGCGAGTACAACGAAAAGGAATGAACAAAATGTACGCAATCATTGTTACCGGCGGTAAGCAGTACCGCGTGGAGCAGGGCGA
>CAVKCU010000318.1:0-2042 GCA_963654645.1 Clostridiales bacterium
CAGCAAGGTGCGCCCCTACTACAAAAACCGCGTCTGTCTGGACTACGAGGTGTAAGGCAGCGGACGCTCCGGTATATGCCATTTTACGGAACGAGTTTACACAAAAAGGGTCATTGCACGGTTTGTGCAATGACCCTTTTACTATCAGGCAATGCTGAACTTACTGAACGAACTCCACGGTGTACTCAAAGCCGTACTCTTCCTGCAGCTTCTTGACCTCGGGCTCGCAGTCCTCGATGAAGGTGGGAGCGTAAACAGAAGCGCCGTTGTGAGCCTTCTTGTAGTCCTCCACGATCTGCTGCAGCTTTGCCCAGCCCTCGTTGGCCTTGTTCTGGTCGATGCTGTCGGGGAAGTTGATGATGAACTCGCGGTGTTTGGGAATGCGTGCCTTCATAATAGTGATCTCCTTATTCTTATCGATTTCAATGAATTGACTTGATTTATTCAGAAGCGGAGCGTCTTGCCCCGCGACCTGCGGAAAAAACGGTTACAGTCCGAACACCCGGCGGGCGTTTGCGGCGGTGGTACGGAACACCTCTTCCGGCTCCAGCGCCTTGCGCTGGGCGATGTACGCGCCCACATAGCGGATGAGCGAGCTGTCGCAACGGGTGCCGCGCACCGGCTCCGGTGCCATGTAAGGGCAGTCGGTCTCCAGCACGATAGCGTCCAGCGGCAAGGCTTCGATGGCCTTGGCTGCGCGCTTGGCACCATTGAAGGTGCAGGCACCGCCAAAGCCAATGTACAGCCCCTGTGCCGCCAGCTGCACGGCATCCTCGGCGCTGCCGGAATAGCAGTGCACGATGCCCTTGGGGCGGTACTTTTTGAGCAGGGCGTAGACGTCTGCGTGCGCCTGCCGGTCGTGCACGATGATGGGCTTGTCCAGTTCCAGCGCCAGCCGGATCTCGGCTTCAAACAGCGCCAGCTGGGCGTCCTTGGGTACAGGCCAGTGGTAGTCCAGCCCGCACTCCCCTACCGCCACCACCTTGGGGTCGTCGTAGTAGGGCATCAAAGCCTGCATCTCAGCGGCCCAGTCACCGCCGTACACCGACACCGTGGGCGCAGGGCCGTCCTCGCCGCAGTCGGCGGCGGGCAGCAGGCTTTCCGGGTGGATGCCAATAGCTGCCACCACCCACGGGTAGCGGTGCGCCAGCTCCAGCACCCGGGGTGCATCCCCGGAGTGGGTGGCCTGCTCGCACACACCTACCACACCCTTGCCGGGCAGACTGTCCAGCAGCGCAAAGCGGTCGTCGTCAAAGGCGCGGGCGCTGTAATGGGCGTGGGTGTCAAAAATAGGTCCGGTCATACCTTCTCCTTCTGGGCGGGGGCTTTGTTCACCAGCCAGATGCCCACGCACACGAACACCAGCGCCGCCAGATACTGCCAGCGGAACAGCGGTTCGCCATTGAGCACAGCGCTCAGCAGCACATTGACCACCGGGTTGACGAAGCCAAAGATGGCGATGCGGCTGACCGGGTTGTTTTTCATCAGCAGCGCCCACAGGATATAGCCTGCGCCGCAGATGAACGCCAGATACAGCATGACCACCGCAGCCAGAGCACTTTGCACATGGAGACGCCCGCCCATAACGGTGCCCAGCACGAACAGCGCCAGCCCGCCCACAAACAGGTTCAGAAAGCAGACGGCAAAGCTGTCTGCTTTTTTGGTGACCGACTTGTTCCACGGACCGGACAGGGTAAAGATGACGGTCGCCGTCATCATGCAGAACACGCCCCAGCCGCTGCCGCTGCCGTGGTTGCCAAGGGTGCCGATGAGCACCCCGGCAAAACCCACCGCGCAGCCCAGCGTTTTTGCCGGGGTCATGCGGTCCGCATTGCCATAGATAAAGTGGGCAAAGATGACGCCCAGAAAGCTCTGGGTGCTGTTCAGGATGCCGCCAAACGCACCGGTGAGCATCGCCACGGCGATATAGTAGAACGCATACTGCGCCGTGGTCTGCCACAGACCCAGCGCGCAGCATTCGGCTGCCACCCTGCCCCGGGGCAGGCGGGGTGCCCGCCCCTGCAGCAGGATGCTGCCCAGCA
>CAVKCU010000319.1:0-2027 GCA_963654645.1 Clostridiales bacterium
ATAGTCCGGGGCTGTTTCAGAACGCAAAGCTGTACATCGGCGAGATCGAGAACCGGTATCTGACCGGAGAAGCACACCGCAAGGTCCTCTACCATCTCTATACGCTGCCGCAGGTGACCATCTGTAACGAAAAGCGTCTGCTTCACGATGGAGAAATCTTTGACATTGACGGCGTCAGGATTGAGTGCTTTCTGGTTCCCGGTCATACATGGGGGCACATGGTGTACCTTGTGGACGGGAAATATCTCTTTACCGGCGATACCCTCTGGTTCGGTGCGGACGGCGGCTACAGCTTTATTTCCGCATTGGCAGAGGACAACAAGCTGGCGGTGAAGTCCTTGGCATTGCTGGAGAAAAAGCTGAAAAAACGCGGGCTGCAGCCGCTGTTCATTACCGGTCACACAGGTTGGACGGACAACATGGAGTTTGCCTTTGCGCACAAAAATGAGCTGTGCTCACCTTTCAAGAAAAGAGTCCACGACCCCAATGCGCTTTACGATGCCTATGATGAATCCGATGATACTGAGGAAAACTCAAAAAGCGGGTACTTGAAGGGCGTGGAAGGACACAGCGACTGCAGGTACAAAAAGAAAGGGTAACGGACGATGAAGAGGAAGGAGACCTATCTTTCCCGTGACTTTCGGGAGACAGCGGCACAGCGCTTTCCTGCGCAGACTACGGCTGCCCGGAGCTGTGCCGCTGCTTCCCCGGCTTCGGTCATGGCGATATCATCAATCATCCGGCGCTGCTTGCGTCAGAGCTGGAACGCTTTCTGGCGGATGGCGGGACGGAGGAAGATGCACTGAAAAATTAAGAAAGTGAAATACAATGAAAGTTACAACATTGGACGAGAAAGCCATTTGTGACAGGAAATCACTACCGCTGGCTTTTCATCTTGCTGGGGCTTGAACATAGCCGCTAACAATGTTAATGCGTCCTAACATCGTCAAAAAATATTGAAAAAGCTCGAAAGCGTGCTACAATATAAAGATAAAGAGCCCGCCCTGTTCCGGGCACGGGCGCTCAGATAGGAAACACAGAAACGAGGGGTAAATATGTTTGATACAAAAAAGCTTGCACTGTTTTTGGGCGGTGTGGTGTTCGGCTCTGCCGGCTTCAAGGTGCTGTCCAGCAAGGACGCTAAAAAGGTCTACACCCAGACCACCGCTGCGGTGCTGCGGATGAAGGACTGTACCATGCAGACCGTGAATAAGGTGCAGGAGGAAGCCGGTGACATCCTTGCCGATGCAAAGGCTATCAACGAGAGCCGTGCTGCCGAGGCTGCACAGGAGGTCATTGAGGATACGGCTGAAGAAGAGCAGCCCGCAGAGCAGACCGCACAGTGATATGACGCAGCAGAGCCGCCGCTTTGGGCGGCTCTTTTTTACGCAGAGGGGTAAGAAAAGCAATGAAATGTACGATCTTACATGAAGGGAAGGGACGGATGCGGGTGCACGTCTGCGCTGTGCGCATGACCCTGCACCGGGCAGATGTGCTGGAAGCCTACCTGAACGGGCAGGACAACATCCAGAAAGCCACTGTCTACGAGCGCACCGGAGATGTGGTGCTGACCTACCGGGGCAGCCGGAAGGATGCCGTCACCCTGCTGGCAGCCTACCGCTTTGACAACGAAGAACTGGAGGTGCTGGTCACCTCCCACGACAGTCGGAAGATCAATCAGGAATATCAGGAAAAGATGGTCAGCCTTGTGGCGGGCCGGGTGTTCCGCAAGGTATTCCTGCCCGCGCCCATCGCGGCGGCCTATACGGTGTGGCGCTCCATCGCCTTTGTCTGGAAGGGCGTCCGCTGCCTGCTGCACCGCAAGTTGGAAGTAGAGGTGCTGGATGCGCTCAGTATCACCGCCTCCCTCCTGCGGGGCGATTACAGAACCGCAGGCTCGGTGATGTTCCTGCTGACGGTGGGCAGTCTGCTGGAAGAGTGGACGCGGAAAAAGAGCTTGGACGACCTTGCCCGCAGCATGGCGCTGAATGTGGATAAGGTCTGGGTGCGCACCCCGCAGGGCGAGG
>CAVKCU010000320.1:0-2013 GCA_963654645.1 Clostridiales bacterium
TCCGGGTGCCAGGGACGCTGCGGCAGCCGCCCATTTTATAACAAAGAAGAAAAGAAACTTGCAGCGGAGGCTATGGATAAGATGCAGATCACCCGGCTCGCAAGGCGGTGCTATCGGGAGCTGTCCGGTGGGCAGCAGCAGCGGGTGCTGCTTGCCCGCGCACTGTGCGCCACACAAAAAATGCTGCTTCTGGATGAGCCTGTTTCCGGGCTTGACCCCAAGGTGACGGCGGAAATGTATACGCTCATCGAAAAGCTCAACCGTGAGGACGGTATCACCGTGATCATGATCTCTCACGATGTGGCTGCCGCCGTCCGATACGCCAGCCATATTTTGCATATTGGCGACACCGTTTTCTTTGGGACAAGGGCGGACTATCTCCAAAGCCCGCAAGGGCGGCTGTTTGATGTGAAGAAGGGCGGTGACAGCCAATGACTGCTATCTTGGAAAAGCTGGCTCTCTATTGGGCATATCCCTTTGTCCGCTATGCGCTTATTGTCGGTGTGCTGATCGCGCTTTGCTCCTCCCTGCTGGGTGTGACGCTGGTGCTGAAGCGGTTTTCCTTCATCGGCGACGGTCTGTCCCACGTGGCGTTCGGCGCAATGGCGATTGCCGCCGTGCTGCAGATCACCAACAAGATGCCCCTTGTAATGGTCATTACCATCCTCAGTGCCGTGCTGATCCTGCGCACCGGACAGAACACGAAAATCAAGGGCGACGCTGCCATCGCCATGATCTCTGTCGGTTCTTTGGCTGTCGGGTATCTTCTGATGAACATTTTCTCCACCTCGTCCAATCTTTCGGGTGATGTGTGCAGCACGCTGTTCGGCTCCACCTCCATTCTGACGCTGTCCCCCGCAGAGGTATGGCTGTGCGTGGGAATGTCGGTGCTGGTCGTGGCGGTGTTCATCCTGTTTTACAATAAGATCTTCGCCGTGACCTTTGACGAGAGCTTTGCAAGGGCGACCGGCACGAAGGCGGGGCTTTACAACCTGCTGATTGCCGTCGTCGTTGCGGTCATCATCGTGCTGGCGATGAACCTTGTGGGTTCCCTGCTGATCTCCGCACTGGTGATCTTCCCAGCGCTGTCTGCCATGCAGATGTTCAAGAGCTTTCGCAGCGTGACCGTCTGCTCGGCAGTCCTTTCGGTTTTCTGTGCGCTGCTCGGCATTCTGGCGTCCATTCTCGCCGGTACGCCGGTAGGCTCCACCATCGTTGCCGTTCAGATCGGTGCTTTCGGTCTGTCGTGGCTGGCAGGCACGGTATTGGGAGGTGTTCGCAGATGAAAAAACTATTATGCTTTCTGTTGGCAGCCCTGCTGCTCTGCACTCTCGCTGCCTGCGGCCATGAGGACACCGCAAAAAAGCCCGCTGCGGAGGATGCAGAAGGCACCGCCGCGGTCGACATTGACCTGACCGCACTCAGCGGCATCATGGTCTATTCCGAGGTCAACAGCATGATCTCCTTCCCGGATGACTACATCGGGAAAACCGTCAAAATGCAGGGGCAGTTCACCATATACCAGGCCACCGACGAAAACGGTGCTTTTATCCCGGACAAAATGTTCTTTGCCTGCATGATTGCCGATGCCACCGCCTGCTGCGCGCAGGGGCTGGAGTTTGCCCTCGCCGGAAAGCCCGTCTATCCCGATGATTATCCGGAGCTGGGGGCAGAGATCACCGTGGTGGGTACGTTTGAATGGTACGAGGAGGATGGCTGCCGGTACTACCGGCTGGGCAACGCGGCATTTGCGAGTTGAGGCAGCGTGGGCTGCATCAACCGGAAATTCCGTGCCGCGCTTCGAGTACGATATAAGCAGCAGTCCCCCGGACAACGAAACGTCCGGGGGACTGCTGCTTATCGTTTCCCGTGCAAATATATAGCTTTTCTACGAATGCATTTATGGTTCATTACGTTGCAATAAATCCTAACGCTTGAGTAACGACCGCATCACGGTCCTTTGTGAGCAAAGCCTTTGGAAGTCAAAAGCTAATCAGCGGGAATCCCGGTGAG
>CAVKCU010000321.1:0-2008 GCA_963654645.1 Clostridiales bacterium
ATTCCAGCAGGATGCTCTCGTTGGTCAGGGTGCCGGTCTTGTCCATGCACAGCACGTCCATGCTGCCAAAGCCCTGCATGGCGTTGATGTCCTTGATGATGGTCTGCTTGCGGCTCATGGACAGGCTGCCCCGCGCAAGGCAGGCGGTAATGACCATGGGCAGCATCTCCGGCATCAGCCCCACCGCCACCGACAGGGCAAAGGCAAAGGATTCCAGCCAGTTGCCCCCGGTGAGACCCAGCAGCAAAAACACCAGCGGGATCAACACCCCCATGAACCGCAGCATCACCCACGCAATAGAGTTGGCGCCTTTCTGAAACGCCTGCTTTTCCTCCGGGTCGTCCTTGGCAAAGCTGCCGTAAAGAGTATTTTTGCCCACTGCCACTACAACGCCCTCGCCTTTGCCGCTGATGACGGTGGTTGCCATAAAGGCGAGATTTTCCAGCTGGGTCACAGGGCGAGGGCTACCGTAGGAGAGGGTGTGGCAGCTCTTTTCCACCACCGCACTTTCCCCGGTGATGGCAGCCTGCGAGAGAAACAGGTCGGTGACAGAAGTGAGACGCAGGTCGGCAGGCACCCGGTCTCCCGCCGAGAGCAGCACCACATCCCCCACCACCAGCTCCTCTGCAGGGATATCGCAGCACATCCCGCCCCGGCGCACCCGGATGCACTGGTGGATCAGCCGGTCAAGCTGCCGGGCGGCGTTTTTCGCGCGCAATTCCTGCACCAGACGGATGCCGCCGCTGATAAGGATCATGGAAAAGATGATGAGGGCAGTGGTGGCGTTTTTGGAAAAATCCGAGGCCAGAAAGCCGTCCGTCACCAGTGAGATGCACCCCAGCACAAAGAGAATGACGTTGAAGGGGTTGATGAACGCCCGCCGCAGCCGCCGGAGCATGGTGTCGCTGCGGCGACTGCCGAAGCGATTGGAGCCATACTCTTCCCGCTGCCGCTCTACCTGCTCCGGGGACAATCCTGCCGGAGAAGTGCCCAGCTCTCTGTAGAGCTGCGCTGCCTCCCGGTAGGCGTATTTCTTGATGCGGCTGTCAAACAGGGTGGTCTTGGACACAGTGCGCCCCTCCTCTGGTGTTTATGGATACTTTTATTGTAACATGGATGCGCTGAAAATCCACCGGCTGTTTCTTGTTTTTTTCTTGCAATTGGGGGATGCAGGCAGGCGCTGCCTGCGGAGACTGCCGCAATTTCACCGGAATTTTTGCTGAAAATCATTGATTTTATCTGTCAAAGCATTCATAATATCTTTAACTGTAAAAAGCGTTTTCGTGTGCAGGAGGAAAAGCATGAAACAGGAGCTGATGGACGCCATTCAGGAAATGCCGGTCATTGCTGCCGTCAAGGACGATGCCGGGCTTTGCAGCGCGCTGACCAACGAGAATATCCGGGTGGTGTTTGTTTTATACGGAGATATCTGCAATATCGCCTCCATCGTGCGCCGCATCCACGAGGCAGGGCGCTTTGCCGTAGTGCATGTGGACCTTATTGCCGGGCTGGCGGGCAAGGAGGTGGCGGTAGATTTCATCCGCAATACCACCGAGGCTGACGGCATCATCTCCACCCGGCAGTCCTTCATCCGCCGCGCCAAGGAACTGGGACTGGCCGCCATTTTGCGGGTATTCCTGCTGGATTCCATCGCGCTGGAAAGTCTGGACAAGATCCCCGCAAACCTGCCGGACTGTCTGGACCTGCTGCCCGGCGCGATGCCCAAGATCCTGCGCCGCGTCTGCGCCAAGGCCAAGGTGCCGGTGCTGACCGGCGGGTTGATCGCGGACAAGGAGGATGTGATGGCGGCTCTGGAGGCCGGTGCTACCGCCATTTCCACCACCAATCAGGCCGTGTGGGATATGTGACCCGCATTCTGCGCAAAAGCGGTGGGTGTTTTTTGTAAAGGTTTCACAAAAAGTGCAAAACACCTTGCTTTTTGTGCAGGGACAAGGTATCATAAGAGCAAACAAGTGCTGTTTGTTTCAAGAGATATGAGCGAAACGGA
>CAVKCU010000322.1:0-2006 GCA_963654645.1 Clostridiales bacterium
GGCTGGCGCATCGACTATTTTATCGTTTCCCGGCGCATTGCAGACCGCATCCGCGCCGCCGAGATCCACAACGAAATCTTCGGCTCCGACCATTGCCCGGTGGAGCTGCAGATCGACCTGTAATATAAGGAGAAGCCAATGCTGAAAAACTATCTTCTGATCTTCTTTATCTCCATGGTGCCCATCGTTGAGCTGCGCGGGGCGATTCCTATCGGGCTGGGCATGGGACTGCCGGTGCTGCCTACCTACCTTTTGTGCGTGCTGGGCAACATGATCCCGGTGCCCTTCATCTATCTGTTCGCCCGCAAGTTCCTCATCTGGGGCTACCACAAGCCCATCATCGGCCCCATCTGCCGCTTTTGCATCAATAAGGGCGAAAAGGGCGGCCGCGCACTGGAAGCCAAGGCCGGTAAGGGTCTGACCGTGGCGCTGCTGCTGTTCGTGGGCATCCCGCTGCCGGGTACCGGTGCGTGGACGGGCACACTGGCAGCCTCCATTCTGGATATGAAGTTCAAGGATGTGTTGATCGCCTGCATGGGCGGTGTGCTGCTGGCAGGTATCATCATGGGTCTGGCAAGCGCCGGGCTGCTGGGCGCAGTCAGCGGACTGTTTGCGGCAGGCTGACAAAAGGCGGAGGTTTTTGTCGTGAAAAATGCCGGTAGCATTTCCGCGCGGAGTATGCTACACTTGATGATAGTTGTGAAAACCGGGACCTGCTCCCGGTCAGAAAGGACGTTATAGAACATGGATCAGGCACTGAATCAGAAAATTGACGCATATATTGCGGAAAACAAGGAGCAGCTGCTGCAGGACATTGCAGCGCTGGTCGCCATCGACAGCGTAGAGGGCACCCCGGAGGAGGGTGCACCCTTCGGCGCAGGTCCCCGTGCGGCGCTGGACAAGACGCTGGAGCTGGCAGCAGGCATGGGCTTTGCCACCCGCAACTGCGAAAACTACATCGGCTATGCCGAGCTGGCAGGTGCAGACCCTGAAAAATATCTGGCTACCATCTGCCATGTGGACGTTGTGCCCGTGGGCAACGGCTGGACGGCAGACCCCTTTAAGATGCGCATTCAGGACGGCTGGCTGCTGGGCCGCGGCGTCTCGGACGATAAGGGCCCGATGATCGTCACCCTGTACGCGCTGAAGTTCCTCAAGGAGCAGGGCTACCAGCTGCGCTACCCCATCCGTGCCATTGTGGGCGACAACGAGGAGACCCACATGAACGATGTGAAGTATTATCTGGAAAACTACCCCGCCCCGGTGTTCTGCTTCACCCCGGATGCCGAGTTCCCGGTGTGCAACGGCGAAAAAGGCCACTTCGGCGGCAAGATCGTCAGCCCGGTGTGCAACGGCGTCATTGCAGAGTTTGAGGGCGGCGTAGCCAACAACGCTGTGCCGGACCGCGCCAGCGCGCTGGTCAAGACCGATATCCGCAAGCTGAAGAACGCCCCCAACATCACGCTGGAGCCGGAAGGGGACGGCGTGCGGGTGCGCGGCTGGGGCAAGTCCGGTCACGCCGCCATG
Source organism: Clostridiales bacterium (assembly GCA_963654645.1). Lineage (GTDB taxonomy): Bacteria > Bacillota > Clostridia > Oscillospirales > Ruminococcaceae > Faecalibacterium. The sequence goes on from CAVKCU010000322.1 coordinate 1,528, forward strand.
CCGGAGGGCACGGTGAACGCCATCGGTCTGGTGGTGGATTATCTGCTGGACAACGGCCTGTGCAACGATGCTGAGCGCGCTTATCTGGAGGCTCTGCGCAAGCTGCACAGTTCTACCGCAGGCACCGGCCTTGGCATCGACTGTGCTGACGGTCCCTTTGGCCCGCTGACCATCATCGGCGGACGCATCTATATGGAGGACGGCAAGCTGGTGCAGACCATCGACAGCCGCTTCCCCACCTGCACCAACGGCGAAAAGCTGACCGCACAGGTCACCGCTGCGCTGGGCGAGGGCGCAAAGCTGGAGGACGTGGACGCAGCTGAACCTTTCTATATCGCAGCCGACAGCCCCGCCATCCGCGCCTGCATCGAAACCTACAACGAGGTGACCGGCGAGAACGCTGCCCCCTTTACCATGGGCGGCGGCACCTATGCCCGCCACTTCCCCTATGCCGTCAGCTTCGGCCCGGAGCATGAGGA
>CAVKCU010000323.1:0-2003 GCA_963654645.1 Clostridiales bacterium
ACGGCACCCACCCCAACGCGGCGGGCTACGAACGGTTTTACATGGAGCCCATCGCGGCGCTGCTGAAGCGGCTGTAAGGAAAGGAGGCGGAGAGATGATCAAACAATACAGCCTTGCAAAGGACGGCAGCCGCCGCCTTGCACCGGACTTTAAGGTGCGGGAGCTGCGCTGCCGGGACGGCACCGACACCGTTATGGCGGACGAGGCGCTGACCGTGGTGTTGCAGTGCATCCGGGAGCACTTTGGCAAAGCGGTGACGATCACCAGCGGGTACCGGACGGCGGCGCACAATGCGGCTGTGGGCGGCGCCAAGAGCAGCCAGCACCTGTACGGTCGGGCAGCGGATATCCGGGTACAGGGCGTAAGCGTGGAGGACGTAGCCGCCTACGCCGAAAGCCTGATGCCGGACTGGGGCGGCGTGGGGAGATACCCCGTCAAGGCGGGCAGGGCCACCGGCTGGGTGCACGTGGACACGCGGGCAGCAAAGAGCAGATGGACGCTGTGAGGGGGTGAGGTTGATGGCAAGCTATTTGATTTCTGACGCGCCTTATGCGGAGTGGATCTCTGACGTGTTGGCCACGCTGGAGGAGCACAAGATCACAAAGATCGCAGTGGCAGCACCGTTGCCTACGGGCGAGGTGTTCACCGGATACTTTGGGATGGACACGATGGACAAGGCCATGATCGCAACGAATGTGCAGGCAGATGCCACGTTGGATGCGATCTGTGCCAATGGAAAGCGCATCCAGCAGGCGTGGGAGGACGCTGCGGAAGAAGATGAGGAGGATTAAAAAATGAAGGAGTACTTTTGCACTGCCGTGGGGCTGATCGGCGGTGCCATTGCCAGCCTGTACGGCGGCTGGGACGCGGCGCTGCAGACGCTGATCATCTGCATGGCGGTGGACTACATCACCGGTCTGATCGTGGCAGGGGTGTTCCATGCAAGCCCTAAGACCAAGACCGGCACGCTGGAAAGCAGGGCGGGGTGGAAAGGCCTGTGCCGCAAGGGCATGAGCCTGCTGATCGTACTGGTGGCGTGCAGGCTGGATGCTGTGATGGGTTCCAGCTTTGTGCGGGATGCGGTAGTGATCGGCTTTATTGCGAACGAGACCTTGAGCATCATCGAGAACGCGGGGCTGATGGGCGTACCGATCCCGAAGGTGCTGGCAAGAGCCGTGGATATTTTGAAGCAGCGCTCGGAAGAAGAGCAGAAAGGAAGCTGAACATGAAAGCACACATCTCTACTTACAACGAACCGACCATCTCTGCGGGCACCGTGGCACGCACGGCCTGTCTGCTGCTGGCACTGACCAACCAGTTGTTGAGCGCCTTGGGCAAGCCCGTGCTGCCCATTGAAAGCGAGACGGTGGAGCAGCTGGTGACGGCGGGCATCACGAGCATTGCAGCGCTGGTGGCATGGTGGAAGAATAACAGCTTCACCCCCGCCGCGCTGGAAGCAGACAAGACCTTTGACCGCCTGAAGGCACAGGGCAAGTGATCTGTACATGACAAGAGCCGCAGTTCCCGTTGCAAGGAGCTGCGGCTTTTTTATTGCTCTTCCATATCTTTTAGATACTGTTCCAACTCCGGCAGAAGGATTTGCAACTCCTGCAAGACAGAATCCGCTTCTTTGACGCATCCACTCTGACCGTTTCTCTGGATACTTTGGATTTTCTCGACAATAGCTTTAAGTCTTTCGTGAATGCGCTCTCTTCGCTGTTCGTTGTCAAACATGGCATCCTCCTGCATCAGATTTTGAGTGAGTGGGTTATTAGGTGGGTTTTTTATAGAAGAAAACCACCCAAAAACTCGCGTTTTTAGGTGGTTTTTAAGTGGTGGAGGCGATGGGAGTCGAACCCATGTCCGAAAAGAGCTCAGTGCAGGTGTCTCCGGGTGCAGGCGATCTACAACATTCCCGCCGCGCCACGCCGATCGTCAGGCTAGCGCTTTGGTAGCTTCATGAGTTCCTGCCGGTCCGCAAAGCTTAGGTCCGTTCAGGTGCT
>CAVKCU010000324.1:0-33741 GCA_963654645.1 Clostridiales bacterium
GGACGATGTTCCTTCTGGCATGGCTGCTTTTACGCCGGGAGGATGTGCGGGCATAGCACAAAGGGGAGAGCACCTTCACGGTTGCTCTCCCCCTTTTTTCAGCTGTTCAGCTGCTGCATGATCTTCCTGACCTCGCTGCTGGAGTATCCCTCCTTGAGCAGCTGGGTGCGGATGGCCGTATCACTGCGGCCCTGACTGCGCATCCTCGCCGCGCTGTACGGCACGGTGCCGCCGCTGGAAACGCCGCTTTTGCCCACCTTCAGGCCGGTGTCACCCGTCAGGCTGCCGCGCTTCGCCGCTGCATCGGCGCTGGCTTTTTCGGCAGTCCGGCTGGCCTTTTCCTGCTTGGCTGCCCACTGGCTCTTGCTCAGGTCCAGCCGCTCTGCCGCAAGGGCATTGCTGACCTGCTGCTGGCGGAGTTTGTCCTGATATTCCTGCTGCGCCTGCTCGTTTTTGTACTGCTGCTGTGCCAGCTCATCCTGCCGCAGCTGCTCCTGCATTTTCTGCTTCCACGCCGTGTCGGCCCGTTCGGCTTCATAGGCGCGGTTGCCTGCATAGATGTTGTATCCGGTGTTCAGCAGGCTGCCTGCCATGCTGCCCAGACCCGTGGTGCCGGTAATGGCCAGCTGGGCCGCATCGCCCAGAAGGCCCAGCACGGTCATCACATTGTTGAATCCCTGCTGGCGGCGAGCCGCCTCCTGCTGTTCCTGTGCCGCGTAGTAACCGTACAGGCTGTCCAACTGGCCCAGATAATCCTGATAGCGCCCGTAATCCTGGGTGTAAGCCGTGTTGTAGGCATTGCCCTTTTGTTCCAGCTGGGTGTAGTAATCCGCCAGCTCCCGCTCATACTTTTGCTGGGCATTCTGCTCCTGCCCGTTCAGCTGGTCGATCTGCTCCACCAAGGCATCGCCGCCGCTCTGGTAGGTATCCAGCGCCAGCCGGTACAGCGTGGGGATGGCCTCGCTCAGTGCACCGATCTGCTGCTGGTATGCCTGCCGGGCCGCACTGGCCGCGTAGCTGGAACCATAGCCGCCGGTCAGGGCAGCGGCCTGCGCCGCCGCGTCGGCACTGGCGTTCTGGGCATTCTGGGTGTACAACTGGGCGTACTGGCGGTACAGTGGGTCGGCACCATAGCTGTAACTGAATTCCTTCCGGTCCAGCAGATCCTCCATCAGGCCGTCAATGCGGCCCTGATAGGCGCTCTCGTAATCGCCGGGGCGGTTGGCCTGCCACTGCTTCAGGTCGCTGGCCGCGTCCGTCACCTCCTGCGAGGGCCGGTACTCTGCCGAAGCCAGCGCTTTTTCCACATCCTGCCGGTTTTTCAGCCCGCCCGTGGTGTACTCCTGCTTCTTTTTCTCGCTCATGTCTCCTCCTTTCCCAAACTGCCGGAAAGCCTGCCCCGCAGCTCCTCCGAGAAATTCTCGGTGTCCAGATTGCAGAGCACATATTGCAATTGCTCCTGCATCTGGTACAGATAATTCCGCAGGGCCCGGGCATCCTCCGGGTCCATATTCTCACTCAGCCTGGGCAGGCCGATCTTGCCCAGGCCCGCAATGCTTGCCATAGTTCATCCCTCCAGTTCCATCCAGTTTCCCTTTGCCCCGCTGAAGGTCTTGGCCAGGCTCCGCAGGGTGATCTGCCCATAGCCCCACAGCCGCAGCCGGAGCGAGGCGCACCGCCGGGGCACAAGGTGCAGATCACAATTGCGGCGCGGGCCCTCCACCGTCAGGGCGGCAGCGGTCTCCCAGGGGCCGCCGTCATAGCTCACTTCCACAGTCACCCGGCTCCTGCAGGCGGCATCCAGCCGCAGCGTCAGCCGGGAGAGGTACCGCTCCTCGGGGCTGTCCAGCCCCAGATCTCCGGTGGTCAGGGCAAACTCCACGCCCTGTTCCGTTCCCTCGCTTCTCTGCCCTGCCGTTTCCCGGCTGGGGTCAGCGGCCCAGAGCGCCCGGCCATCCCAGAGATAGAGCTGCCCGCCGGTGCTGGCCATCTCAAAGGAGCAGACATCCTCCTCGTGCCAGAGGCCCCGCTCGGTATCATAGACCAGCAGCCGCACCTCGTTTTCCCGGCTGACATGCAGATAATACCGGCCATCCAGCGCGCCGCCCACGGCCTGCTTCACATTGGCAAGCCGCCCGGCATCCAGCGCCGCCGACACCTTGGCCGGGATGCTGCCGTCCCACGCCATCACGCCGTCGGGCGAGAGATAGTACAGCGTCTCGTTCAGCACGCAGAGACTGCGGGCCGCGTTTCTGGCCACACCCCGGCAGCGCAGGGAGCTGAGCTGGAAATCCGAGGGCTTGGAGCCGTAGAGCTTGTGCAGGGTGTTTTCCTTGAAGAACAGCGCATAGCCCATGCAGGTGGCTGCGCCGGTAAAGGGGCCGTCGCTGCCCACGGTCACGGCATAGCTGTCTGCCGCGATGCCCCGGTAGGAGAACCAGTTGGTGGGGTCGCCCAGCTTGCAGGCGTAGATGACATTCTCGCTGCTGGAACAGCCCCACACCCGGTTGTCGCACTCGGTCAGGTACTCAAGGTCGGGCACCCGGCGCTCCACCTTCACACCCTCCGCCGGGAAATACTCTTCCCGCTGTGTGCCGTCCATGCTCACCCAGACAGCACTGCTGCCATTGTGGACAAGCCTGCCGTAAAAGTGTTCGCCGCCCGGGTCAGCCCGCAGGCGCAGGGTGGTCTCGGTCACACCGTACACGATGCGGTCGCCGTCCAGCCCGGCCCACTGGCCTGCCTGTTCAGCCCCCGTACCGGTCAGGGTCACGGTATCCCACACCCGGAACTCCGCCCCGATGCCCTCAGCGGTCACAAGGCAGTAGTCCAGGGGGATCACCGTCCAGTTGCCCGAAGCCTCGCTGTACACCTCCAGCGTGTTCTCTGCGGAATAGGGCTTGTCCGGCTCGTTCAGCTTCAGAAACAGCTGGCCGTCCTGCGGGTGTTCCGGCTCCTTCGTGCCCTTGTCCTTCACCTCGTAGGTATTCCCCGAAGCATCACAGGGCGCAAAGCTCACGCTCAGGCTTCCCGCCTCCCAGGCAGCACCCAGCGGGGCCGCGCTGCCGTCGGCCGTATCGAACGCCACCTTGTCCGGGAAGATCAGGATCTTTGTTCCGATGCCCACCATCGTCTTGCGGCTGTCGGCCACAGCATTTTTCACGGTGACGGGCTGGGCCGGGGCATCGTCCGGGGTATAAACCAGATCCCGCCCGCAGACGGTCAGCAGACCGTTCAGGTGGTACATCCCGTTCAGCCCGGCCAGCTCCTGCAGCCTGCGGCGGGGCAGCCGGGTGCTCAGGGCCGGGAAATCCCGGGCCGAGAAATTCATCCCCGCGCTGTACTCAGCCTCGGTGCAGCCGTAGGTCTCGTTCAGACCGCCAAAGGCCCGCAGCAGATCCCGGGTGTTCTTCACACCGGTCCGATTTGTCAGAAGCATCCACTTTCCTCCCTTTCACCACCGCCACTGCGCACCGCGCTTCGGCTTTGCACGCCGCCGCAGCCAGGCGCTCAGCTCGGCCAGAATGCTGTTATACCGGGCCTGCTCCCCGGCGTAACGTTCCGTCTCGCCCAGGGCAGCATCCAGCTTTGCGCAGAGGTAATGCGGGTAGAGCGCATCAAAAGGCACGGGGACCAGCAGCTCTACAGCATCGTCCAGACCTCCCTCCGCAGGCCAGGCAAGGTCTGCCCCCACCCCGGCCCGCAGCCCGCAGGCGGCAAACAGCAGGGCCCGCAGCATTCCGTCCTCCTCACAGAGCCAGCGCTGCCGGGTGCGGCTGTCCACCTTGCAGCCCGGCCGCAGTTCCTCGGCCCGTTCCAGAGCCTGTCCCACTGTCATGCTCTCACCCCTCGATCCTCTCGGCGGCGGCAATGCGGGCAGCGGTGCGCTCATCCTGCACCTGGCTGTGCTCCAGCACCTCTGCCACCTCGGGCGGCACTTCCACCTCCACGCCCCGGCGGATCTTATAGCTCACGCCGTTCACGCTCACAAACAGGTCACCTTTGTACCGGCTGTTGTCCTTGAACAGCCGGATGCGTACGTTTTTCTTGTCCATTTTTCATCCTTTCTGCCCTCTGTCGCAGGGGCACTGCCTTTTCCGCCTCGCCTGGTTTCGTTCATCCAGCAGGGCTTGCCCGGTTTGCCAAGGGCTCCCCTACTAGGGGAGCTGGCGCGAAGCGCCTGAGAGGTTTAATTCGCACTCGCATTCTCTGAGTAGCTGGATACACTCTCAATGCGCACCATGTACTGCTCCACCAGACGCTCGGCGGCGCGCATTCCCTTCCAGCCCACGGAAGCGCGCTGGTTCAGCGGGTCGTCGCCATAGCCCAGCTGCTTGACGATGTGTTCCAGGCCGCCGCCCTCCAGCTCGGTCACACCGTAGGCATGGGCACCCAGCACCAGCGTGCCGAACACGGCCAGACCGCTGGGGCAGGTGGTGTCCTTCCAGATCTTGGCCTCGCTGGTCTCCACAAAGCGGATATTGCCCAGCTTGCCGATCTCGCCGCGGTACATGGTCTCAGGGTCGGCATACTTGTGCGCCTCAATGAATTCCCTGCAGGTCTTCAGGTCATAGGCGGCATAGGGGTGGATGATGGCAATGTAGCTGTCACCGATGGGGTCCGCGTTCATGGCACCCAGCTGCGCCGCCGCCCGGAAGAACAGCTTCGGGGTCAGGGTGCAGGTCTTGTCCAGCTCCTTGCGGCTCTTCACCTCCGTTTCGGTGCCGTCTGCATTCTGCTTGGGGGCATACAGCACATTGGTGCCGCCCGCCAGCACATCACGGGTGATGCTGTCCATGGTGCGGCCCGCCTGGCTTGCCAGCACACGGGTGGCCTGCACCACGTTGTTGTCGATGGCGGTCATCTGCAGCACGTCAGTCAGCGGGGTCCAGCCGCCATACTGGTGCAGGTCGCTGGTGATGGTGGTCACGTTCAGGGTCTGGCCGTTGGGGGTCACACCCTCGGTCAGCGGGGTGGTGGCCTTGGGCAGGCTGTCGTACTTGCGGAACTCGATGGTCTTGCCGCCGTTCTGGGGCACAGGATAGTAATCCGCAAACTGGTCATGCACCAGCCGGGGCTCTGCCTGGTCGATGAGGCGCTTCTCGTAGAAGGTCTTCATCTCCGGGGTCATGGTGGTGGTGGAGTTCAGGGGAGTTTCGGCAAACAGCTGAATGTTGAAGTTGTTCATAGTCATTATCCTTTCTTTCATTGATTTCAAGCTCCCCCTTCGGGGGAGCTCCGCAAGGCGCTGGCAAAGCCAGACCGAAGCGGTGAGAGGGTTTTCCCTCAAAAACTGATCTTTGCACCATGGAGCGCCTGACGCTCCAGCGCTTCCCGCTGGCTGCGGGTCATCCGGTTCACGTCCGCACCGGTCACGGCGGCGCTGCCGGGGTGGGTGCCGTTTTCAGCAGGGCGTGCCCCGCGCTGGCGGATGCGCTCCACCACGCCCTGCTCCACGGTGCGGGCAGTCTGGCGCATGGCATCCCCGTAGTGGGCCAGCCGGTAGGCATCCAGCATCCGCATCCCGGGCAGCTGCATCAGGCGGCGCATCTCGGGGTCTGCCAGCTCCTTTTGCAGGGAAAACTCCGGCACTGCCCGGCGCATCATGGCCTCCTCGGCAGCCCAGCGCCGGTGCAGGGCATCCACAGCCTGGCTTCCCGGGAAACGTTTTGGAAGCGCAGGGCGGGGCGGTTCCTGCCCTTCTTCCGCCTTGACCGGTTCGGTCTCTTTCACCTCCTTCTCCCCCTCCGGGGCGGTCGTCTCCTGCTTTGCGTCCGCTTTCTCACCGGGCTTCAGGGTACCCGATGCCACAGCCTGCTGCTCCTGGGCCGCGCTCAGGGCAGGGGCAGCCGCTTCGCCGCCGTCAGCAAACAGCTGCAGATCCATCATCTCCTGCTTGCCCCGGGCACTCCGGTCAGCAAAGTGGACATTGTCCGGGTAGCGCTCGGCCAGCAGGGCAAAGCCCGCCTTGGCCAGCTCAAAGGCCCCCTCGACCCATGCGGTACAGGGCCGGGCGGCAGTCACCGTCAGGCGGGGGCCATCGGGCTCGTCAAAAGCATCGCTGTGGGCGTTTTCCTCGCCCGCCAGCAGGCTGACCAGTGCCTGCATCAGGGTGCTGACACCGGCACACACGATATCCTGCCCTGCCGGGGCATAGCCTGCATGGCCCGCCGCCTCCAGACGCATGGCCGGGCCGTAAGGGCCGTCCAATTCCGTATAATTCACTTTGATCATTTCTGCCTCCTTCTCATGTAAAACCTCTCCGTCACCTGCGGTGCCGCCTCCCCTCATAGGGGAGGCAAGCCAGCAGCAGCGTGAACTTGGCTCTCCTGTTAGGAGAGCTGGCGCAAAGTGCCGGAGAGGTTCTTCGCCAATGCTCTTGTGCTCAGATTTTCCTCCGCGCCGCTCAATTTCTCGTTGAACCGCGCGATCTGCATCTGGGCCGCCGTCAGCTTCTGTGCCAGCGTGCCGTTCTGCCGCACCCTCTGGCGCACTTTTTCGATGCCCTCAAAGTCCATCATCTCCAGTGCCGCCAGGGCCGCGTCGGCATTCTGGGGTGCAAAGAAACCCAGCTGGTAGCACTCCTTCGCCGTTTCATTCTGGGAAAGCCGGCTGAAGGTGGATTTTTTCTCAGCGCTCACCACGATATCAAACACCGGTTCCCGGCTTCCCAGCTCCACGCCGCCCATCAACCCCATGGGGCGGGCACGCAGCGCTGTCCCGGAAAAGGGCACGAACTCTCTGCCTCCGGCAGGCCCGATGACACGGAACACCCGCTCCTCATCGTAAAACTGCCGCATCAGGTCAATGATGAGGTAGCACTCCCTTGCAAAGGCCCGGTAGGCACTTTTGAGCATATCGCGGGAGAGCTTGCTGCCCGCCTCCTGCAGGGCCGCAATGGCACTTGCCGCCGTCACACCGCCTGCGGTGCCGCCCTGGGTCATATCCCGGTTTCCGCTGATCTCCTTCAGCTCCTCAATGCGGCTGTTGCGGTAGCTCAGGCTGTTCCCCTGCAAACCGGCGGTCTGCAACGGGCGGAAACTCTCGTCTCCCAGCCGCCCGGCCACATGGACGATGTCCCGGCTGAGATCCGCCAGTTCCTCCTCGTTCACGCCCGCCGTGTCGCTGAGCACATACCGCTGCTTGGATGCCAGCAGGACATTTTCATCCATGGCATGGTTCATCCGGTCGATGGCGGTCTGGCATTCCTTCATCACATCGATATAGCCAAAGCCCGCCGGGCTGTCCTCTTCCATAAACAGCGGGTCAAACACGAAGGGATATTTCCCGTGGTCGTAAAAGCCCCGCCCGGCAAGTGCCGGGTCGTTCTCGCTGGCGTAGAGCACCACACCGTTGCAGAACTTGCAGTAGTGGAGCAGGGTGCGTCCGGCCTCGTCCGGCTTTTTGTAGTACCAGTCCACCACCACGCTTTTTTCGGTGGTGTCCAGCCCGCCGTCGTGGAGAAAACGAGGCACATCCAGCACACTGGCGCTGTGGCCCTTCAGCTGGGGCCAGCGGTTTTCCAGCTGTTTTGTGTTCTCCATGCTCAGGGAGAAAAAGTGGGGCGAGGCCTGGATATCCGCCACGCCCGGCTCCCAGTAGAGCATGAGCAGATTCATGGGCCGGATGGCGATCTCTCCCACGCCGCCCCGGGCCTCCGGGTCCCAGAACACGCCCTTGACCCCGGTGCCCTGCTTGAGCTTGCGCCACCAGGTGTCGCTGTACACCTGTTCATAGTCTGCCTGCTCCAGCACCACCGGCAGGATGCTGGAAAGCACCTGTGCGGTCTGCGCATCGTCTGCCGCCCGGGGCAGAACATTGGGGGCTGGGTAATTGTCCATGGCATCGGCGTGCTTGTTGGCAATGCTGTTGAACAGCCACCCACTGGCAGGCTGGGGCTTGCCCTCCATCATGGGGTTCTGGTAGTTCTTCCAGTGTCCCATCCGGAACCACAGCTCGTTGTCCACAATGCGTTTGTCCAGCGCGGCCTTTCCGGCCTTGTATTTCTGTAAAATGGCCGTGGCTTCGGCCACCTGCTCTGTACCGATCATGTCCGTAATATTTTCCAAGTTTTCCTCCTTGCTGCCTCTCAGGCAGGTTTCGTTTTTGTCCAACCTCTCCGTCTTTGCTTCGCAAATCCACCTCCCCTAGTAGGGGAGGCCTTGGCAGTCCCCGCAAAGTTCCCGGTTTCGCCAGAGGCTCCCCTACTAGGGGAGCTGTCGAGCGTATGCGAGACTGAGAGGTTGTACAGAGCAGAGCCTTTCCATAGCTACACCCTGTAAAATCTCGCCCTCCGGTGCAGTTCCAGCGGGTCGTCCCCCACCGGAGGCTGCACAGTATGCCGGGGCGGGGAAATGGGATTTTCCATCAGCACATAGCGGCACTCGTCATAGATATGGTCCTCCTGCCGGGTGTCGATGTCCTCTACATTGCTCTCGTCATAGACCAGGTTCGGGAGGGTGCGGATGAAGTGCCTGCAGGTGCTGAACACCTGAAACATGGGCCGCCCCTCCCCATCGAACGCCAGCCGGTAGTGGAACTGCATCTTCCCCGCCAGGCGGGTGTGGTCACCGGGGACCCAGTGGAGAAAATGGGGGCCCCGCTCCATCATGGCGGCAATGCTCTCGCCCCGGCTCTCATCAAAGATGGCAGGGTCAGCCACCCCCAGAATGGTGCGGCCCTTGAGCATCGGGTCGTTCTGCTCTGCCTCCCGGATCCGCTTTGCCTGCTCCACCGGATCGATGCGCAGGCCCTCGTTGGGGCGGCCCGTGCAGCCGTACAGCTCCTTGATGCGGTAAAGCCTGCCCTCCTCATCCGCCGCGTACCACCCCACCGAGAACGGCTTCGAGAAACCGAAATCGTACCCCCGGTAGATCTTCCAGTGTCTGGGGATGGCAAAGGGCGCAATGACATGGGTCCAGCGCTGGTCCTGATAATGCCCCGGGTCGTTCCGCCACTCGGTGAACACCTGCCCCGAAAAGCTGTCCCAGCTGCCATAGAGCAGGGCCTGCTTTTCCGCTTCGGGCAGGCTTGCCAGACTGGCAAGGTAGTCCGGGTCATTTTCCAGCAGGGCGGGGTTGTCGAACACGCTGGACGGGATAAACACCCTTGCCCGCTCCAGCACCTTCTCGGTTCCGTCCGGCATCCGCACTGGGAACTGCTCCACAATGGGGGTGCCGGGCGGGGCAGGCGTGATGAACCGTGCTTTCACCCAGCCGTGCCCCACACCGCCGGGATTGGTAGTGGCCCGCAGGTAGACCCGGGTGCCCGGGCCGGTAGGGCGGTTGCGGCTCATCATATAGCTGTACTCTTCCCACTCGAAATGGGTCAGCTCATCGAACCCGATGAAGTCGAAGGCCTTGCCCTGATAATTTGTGCGATCCTTGGTGTACTGCATGGAACCAAAGTAGATCTTGGCCCCGCTGGGGAACACCCACACATGGCTGGTGGCGTTGTACTGCGCCGTAGGAAAAGCCCGCTTGTAGTAGGCCATGCTCTTGTCCACCAGATCACTGAGCTGGGGGTAGGTCTTGCGCAGGATGAGCCCCCGATAGTGGGGGATGTGCACCTGCCGCAGGGCCTCGATCACCAGCGCGTCACTCTTGCCGCCGCCTGCCGCGCCCCCGTACAGGGCTTCCGGTTCCGGGCGGCGCATGAACTCCGCCTGCCGGGGCTGGGGCCGCCATACGATCTCTGCATTCATACGTCCTCCACGGCTGGCAGAAGCACCACGCCGCACGCCCGGGCCTCGGCATCCGCGCCCTGATCGTTCAGGGTCTTGGCCACCGCGGCCAGATCCTTCAGCACCGCCGTAGCCTCCTTGAGCCCCTTCATCAGGGCGGGGTCAGAGCCATCGCCACGCTGGACCTTCTGCCGGACGTTCAGTTCCTTGACCTCCTGCGCCAGCATAGTGCTCAAGGTGTCGGTGGCCTTGTGCAGGCTGACAAGGCTCTTGTCCCTGCCCGGCTGTTTTGCTTGCGCCATCCTGTGTTCTCACATCCTTTCTGTTTGGCTTGGCACAAGGATACCAGCTTTTCGTCTCCTGCAACAGCGCGCACTTTCACAGGGCCGTTTTGTACTTTTCGTATCACAGAATCCAATCCGTATAAAATAATCTTTCATTTTTTATCGCTGTATCGCACCGTGCAGAAATCTCCGTTTTTCTCCCGGATTTTCCATGCGCAAGTACATCAGGATCGTGAAGCGCCTTTTGCGCAAAAAAGCAGGCACTCCGCCCGCCCCGTCCGGGGCAAAGGCAGAGTGCCTGCTTTCGTTACAGATTCAGTTTCGGTTCTGCTTACAGGGTCTCGATGCGGTCAAACAGCTGCTTGCCTGCTTCCACAGCGTCCTTGCTGCCAAAGGCTACACGGGTGGCGTTTGCCATCCGGTCTGCAAGGTCTGCGGCCTGTGCCCGGACCGTTTCAGCTGTCACGCTGCACATGGCCTTGCGGTCTGCGGCCAGCATGGCATCGGTGATGCCGCAGAAGTACCGGCGGTCCAGCTCCTTGGCCTCAGCGTTGGGCTTTTTGGGCGAATCCATCTCGGACACCGCGCCCACGATAAACTCGGTCAGGTCTTTTTCGGTGTACTCCCGGCCTGCCAGCACCTCGGGGGCCTTGGCAAAGGTCTCGTAGCTCTCAGTCAGGTGGGGGTCACGGTAGGTGTACAGTCCCTCGGTCTGGGCACGGGTCAGCATTCCGGTGCCGTAAGCGCCGCCCACCTCACGGATGTTGTGCCACAGGTATTCGTAGCTCATAATGCGGGCCAGCACCCGGCGGTCGGCCTGCCGCTCCATGGGCCAGGTCAGGATATCATAGTTCACGCCGCCGTCAATGATAAAGGCCTCGTTCACGGGGGCCGTCAGCACCTCTGTGTAGGGCTTGGCAGCGGTGCGGCCCTGGGCTGCAAAGGCACTGCCGGGCAGCAGGGCACGCAGCTTTGCCAGCGCTTCCTCGCTGCCATGCAGGCTGACGGTCAGGGCTGCATGGTTCAGCACTTTTTCCCGCACCGCCTCCAGCTTTTTGCCCATGGCGGCCCAGTCGGCCTGTTCCAGCAGGCCGCACAGGAAGTGGTACCCGGTCACGCCGCTGCACCGCTCACTCAGGGCATACTCCACTGAGTAGTGGGCGGCGGCACGCACGGCAGCGTACTGGTTGCCCTGCCGGATGAACTGCTGCTCCATGTTCAGCTTCTGCTGGCTCAGCACCCGGGCAAAGGCTTCCTCGGCCTTGGGGCCGGTCAGGCAGGTCTTGTAGAGGTACTCACTGCCCAGCGCAATGGCCTTGTCCAGATTCCGCTCCAACAGGCTCATGTTCCAGGTGAGCTTTGCGTGGCAGGGGCTGCCCTCCTGCCGCCCGGTCCAGAAGCTGATGCAGGCCATGCTGTTGCCCAGCCAGGTGGCGCGCTGGGTCTGCAGCTCCCGGGCAGTGTGCTCCGGGGTATCCAGCTCGTCCAGAATATCGGTCAGCAGGTCAAGATACTGCACCTCTTCCGGGGTGCACTCGCCCAGGTCGTAGTAGAAATTCAGATACAGGCTGCCCTTGGAGGGGTGGTGCAGCAGCTCCGCACCGGCCAGCGGTTCCACCGTACCGGCAGCGCTCCTGTCACCATCGCCCAGGTCGGCCACCGTCAGCGGATGGTCCAGCACCAGCTTGCCGTCGCTGCGGGCGGGGGCAGCATCCTCTTCGTCCTTCTTGGGCAGGGTCGGGGTCTGGATGACCTGCACCGGCTCGGCCAGCAGCAGATCCTTCAGCAGGTCATTGAACCAGCCGGTGGAGAGCTTCTCCCGCAGGGAAGCAAACAGTTTGTCGGTGTGGAGCAGCAGGGCCGGGTCGCCGGTGTGGAGCCAGCCGGTGGCGGCATAGATGGCATCCAGCACACCGTCGGGCAGGCTGCCCGGGCGCTCCAGGGAGGCAAACTCCATGGCGTTCAGGCTGGCCAGCAGCAGCTCCTCGGGGATGCCCCCTGCCAGCAGGTCGGTCACAGCCTGTTTCACGCCAGCTGCAAATTTGGGGGCAGTCTCTGCGGTGGCCCCCCGCAGCACCAGCTCCAGCGTGGGCTGCAGGGTGCTGTCGTCAAAGCCAATGTCGATATCCGCACCCAGCTTCTGCTCCAGCAAAGCTGCCTTCAGCGGGGACTGGTTTGTGCCCAGCAGGGCATCCAGCAGGATCTCCACGCCCAGCTGGCGCTCCCGGTCAGCAAACGCGCCGGTGTACCAGGCCAGTGCACACTGTACCTGATCCGGCTCGGGATTCTCGGTGTAGTACGGGATGTGCACACGCACACCGTTCTGCTGGTCCTGCACCGTCAGCCGGGGGCGGCTGGTGCCCTTGGGCATCCTGCTCAGGTAGTGCTCATCCAGAAACGCCAGCTTCTCGGCCATATCCATCTTGCCGTACAGGGTGATGCAGCAGTTGTCGGCACTGTAATGACGGCGGTACACCCGCTGGTATTTTTCATAGGTCAGGGCCGGGATGGAGGCCGGGTCGCCGCCGGACACAAAGCCGTAGGCCGTATCCGGGAACATGGCCCGTTCCAGCGCGTTCTGCAGCTGCGCGTCCGGGGAGGCCAGCGCACCCTGCATCTCATTGTAGACCACACCGCTCACCGTGCCGTCCGCGTCCCGGTGCCAGCCCTCCTGCTCGAACACGGCCTTGTCCACCATGGCCAGCGGGCAGAACACGGCGTTCAGGTACACATCCATCAGGTTCCTGAAGTCGGTCTCGTTGGGGGTGGCAAAGGGATACACCGTCTTGTCCGGGAAGGTCATGGCGTTCAGGAAGGAAGCCATGCTGCTCTTGAGCAGCTGCAAAAAAGGCGAGGTCACAGGGTACTTCTCGCTGCCCGCCAGCACCGAGTGCTCCAGAATGTGGAACACACCGGTGTCATCGGAGGGGAAGGTGCCGAAGCCGATGCCGAACGCCTTGTTGTTGTCCTCGTTCTCCACCAGCAGGACAGCGGCCCCGCTCACATCGTGGTTCAGAATCGTCAGCACACCGTGCTGCTCCGGGCAGTCCTCGCGGCGCACCAGCGTATAACCGGGATAGTTCATGTTGTTTCTCCTTTGGGTCATATTTTTTCAAAGTGTTTGGCCCTATTGTACCACGCCTTCCGGTAAGACGCAACGAACAAAAAAAGGCCCTCTCCGTCATTGCTGCGCAATGCCACCTCTCCCAAAGGGAGAGGCTATGCTGCCTTTATCCAAGGCCCACAATAGGCTCCCCCTTCGGGGGAGCTGGCAAAGCCGAAGGCTTTGACTGAGAGGGTTGTTTTTACTTTTGATCCGACACCCGGAACAGCACGAATCCAATGACAAACAGCACGATCAGGCTGCCCACGCCCACATTGGCGCTGCCGGTCAGCTGGCTGCCCACACTGACGATCATGGTCCCCAGAAAGGATGCGCCCTTGCCGCAGATATCGAACAGTCCGAAGTACTCGCCCGATTTTTCCGGCGGGATGATCTTGGCAAAATGGCTCCGGCTCAGCGCCTGGATGCCGCCCTGGAACATGCCCACCACAACGGCCAGCACCCAGAACTGCCACTGGTGCTTCAGGAAAAAGGCAAACAGGGCAATGCCCGCGTAGGCTGCGATGCAGACCGGAATGAGGGTGCCCGAGGGATACTGCCCGCTCAGCCGCCCGAACACCAGTGCCGAGGGGAAGGCCACGATCTGGGTGACCAGCAGCGCCAGCAGCAGGCCGGTGGTGTCCAGCCCCAGGGCCGTGCCGTAGGCCGTGGCCATATCGATGATGGTGTACACACCATCGATGTAGCAGAAAAAGGCCAGCAGGAACCAGAACACCTGCCTGTCCTCTTTCAGGTGGCGGAGGGTATGGCCGATGCGGGCAAAGCTCTGCCGGATGGCATGTTCCTGCACCTCCACAAAGTGCACCTGCTTATACTGGCGCAGCAGGGGCAGGGTGGTCACCAGCCACCAGACGGCGGTGATAAAGAGGGCAAGGTTCAGCGCCGTCATCTGGGAGATGCCGATGCTCCCGGCCCCCAGCACCAGCGCCAGACAGACCACAAAGGGCACACAGCTGCCAATGTAACCCCAGGCATAGCCTTTGGAGGAAACCTCATCCATCCGGTCCGGCACCGTCACATCGCTGAGCATGGAGTCATAGAACACCAGACTGCCCGAAAAGCCCACCTTGGCAAAGATGAAGATGAGCAGGAACGGCAGCCAGGTGCTTGCCATCCCCATGGCGCAGCAGCCGATCACGCCCACTGCCACACAGAAGGTGAAGATGGGCTTTTTGAAGTTGCGGGTATCGGCCAGTGTGCCAAGGATCGGGCTGAGCACCGCCGTGATGACCGTGACCGCCGAGGCCGCATAGCCCCAGTAGGCCAGATATTCCACCGAGCTCAGGCCGCCCTCCTCAGCCAGTGCGTTGAAGAAGATGGGGATCAGCGTTGCCACCAGCAGCACAAACGCCGAGTTGCCCACATCGTATAAGATCCACGCCCGTTCCAGACCGGTCAGGCGAAATTTTTGCTTTGCTTCGTTCATTTGCATTCCTCTCAAAATTCTCCGAAGGTGTGGTCATAGGCCTTGTCCAGCGGTGCGCCGTTGGAGAGCCCTTCCACATATTCCGTGATGAGCCGCACTGCCAGCGGGAGAGCCTGCTGATACAGCGCTTCCAGCTCTTTGTCGCTGGCCTCGCACCGGGGATTGGGCTGGAGGTTCGCCACCAGCCCGTGCATGACATCATAGGTACCTGCCGCTTTCAGGGCCGTCAACACCACCCAACGCTTGACCGGGCTGGTAGCCTGCAGCAGATGGTGCACCCGCACCATGCCCCGCATGGCTCCGTAGGTCTCGTCTGCCGTGACATTTTCGTAGAACGGCGCAATGATCTTTGCAAACTCCCGGTTGGGGCGGATATGCCCCGCCGTGAAAAAGTGCATCGGGTCAAGCCCGTCCTCCCGCATCAGCTGGTTGTCAAACTCCGTCTCGATCTCGCAGTGGCTCACACCGCTTTCCCGGGTGTAGCGCTCCACATAGGGGTGGCAGGTGCTGTCCAGTGCAAAGTGGCAGACGAACCCCAGCGCATAGGCCAACGCAGCATTCTTGTTGCGGGCCGTGTTCACCACACCCCGGGCCCGGGTAAAGAACACTCGGCCCGGCTGCTCATGCATGGCGTTGCCCAGCCGGTTCACGGGGTTGGACTGCAATGCCCGGTAGTAGAACATCAGGTCAGGCCCGTGCAGGCCCATATCATACAGCGGCCGGTACGGGGTGATCTTTTCCCGCAGCTCCCTGGGCAGCTGCACCAGAACATCCGCACCAAAGCGGCGGTGTGCATACGTAGATGGCATATCCTCTCTCCTCCTTTTCGTACCAGAATCAGTATAGCAGAATCCCATCCCCGCCGCCACCCTTCCGGGTCTGATTTGCGTAAAATTTTTGAGATATTTTTCATCACGCCCATCCCATAGCGCAAAAACGCCCCGCCGGTCTCCCGGCAGGGCGCTTTCGCAGGGTGGTATGCAGACCGGTTCGGTCTGTGAAACACCCGGCAGCCAAAAGCCGCCGGGCAGCCTTGACAAGCCGCTGAAAATTGACTATACTACAAATAGAAAAGGTGCTGACCTCTATCGGTCAGCTTCCCTTCCCGCGAATCAGATCAAAAGAGATTGACTGTCAGGTTTCGGAGCTGAGGCAGTCAATCTTTTTTGTTATCATCGTTTTTCCTCTGAGAGATCTTATCCATGACCTCAAAGGTCAATCGGACTACATCAACCATCAAACTCAGCAAGCCAAGAATGAAGGTAAGCAGGGCCAGAGTCTCTAACAGATTCATTCGACATCCCTCCCTTCGCCCGCAGGCTCCGGGAAGTTTCCTTCAAAAAAGTTCCGTTCCCGGAATCCCGCTTCATTCCATGTAATAGAATTCGGCGTTCCGGGCAGGAAAGCATGACCACCAATGATACAGGCAGCACCTTTACCGCCGTTCTGGCGGTATTTTTATTATATCAGGGAATCTTTCAAAGTACAATCTTTTTCTTTCTTACAAGATAAGCCAAAAGCCGCCGGGCGTTTTTGACCCGGCGGCTTTCAGCTATTCCAAACGATCAGTCTTTTTTCACCATCATCTTGCTGGCCTTATAGATATCGCCGCAGCCCAGAGTGATGACCAGATCGCCCTCCCGGGCGTTCTGTTTGACCCAGTCAGCGGCAGCCTCCAGGCTGTCCACCAGCACAGAGTTGGGGATCTGCGCCGCCAGCTTTGCGCTGGTAATGGTGGGGTCGTTGGGCTCGCGGCTGCCCATGATGGGGGTGATCACCGTGATATCAGGGATCTTGAACACATCCACAAAGTCGTTGAACAGCATCTTGGTCCGGCTGTATGTAAACGGCTGATGGACTGCGATGACACGATTGTAGCCCAGCTCCTTGGCGGTGTTCAGGGTCGCGCGGATCTCGGTGGGATGGTGGGCGTAGTCGTCCACGACCACCGCGCCGTTGCACTCGCCGTAGACCTCAAAACGGCGGCCTGCCCCCTTGAAGTTCAGGGCAGCGTTGGCGCACTCCTCCACGGTCAGGCCCACAGAGCGGCAGACAGCACACATGGCCAGTGCATTGTAAATGTTGTGGCGGCCCGGCACTGCCAGACGGATGTGGCCCAGCTCCTTGGTATCCCACTCCTTCAGATCAAATTCAAAGAAGCCGGGCTTGTACTCCTTCACGTTGACAGCACGATAGTCGGCCGCATTGTCGATGGCAAAGGTGCGCACGCGGCGGTCCAGGGTGTACATGACATCCATGGTGTTCTTGTCGTCCGCATTGGCAAAGATCATAAAATGGGTCATCAGGGCAAAGCGCTTGAAGGCAAACTTCAGCTCGCCCATGCTGCCGTAATAGTCCAGATGGTCGTTATCGATGTTCAGCACCACGGACATATAGGGGGTCAGCTTGAGGAAGGTCTCGGAGAACTCGCAGGCCTCGATGACGATATCATCACCCTTGCCGGCCTTGCCGTAGCCGCCGATGAGGGGCAGCTTGCCGCCGATGACTGCAGAGGGATCACGGCCTGCCAGCTCCAGTGCGGTGGTGATCATGGAAGTCGTGGTGGTCTTGCCGTGGGTGCCGGAAACGCAGATGCTGTCCTTGTACAGGCGGCTCACATAGCCCAGCAGAACACTGCGCTCCACAGTGGGGATGCCATAGGAAGCGGCGGCGTTCAGCTCCACGTTGTCCTTGGCAATGGCGGCAGAGTAGACCACCAGGTCAGCGCCGATCACGTTGTCCGCAGCATGACTCAGGCTGACCTTCACGCCCATCTCCCGCTCCGAGCGGATGATGCTGCCGTCCAGCACATCGCTGCCGGAGATATCATATCCCTTGGCAGTGAGGATCTGGATCAGCGGATACATACCGCTGCCGCCGCAGCCGATGAAGTGGATCTTTTTTACATTATCCAGCAGATGCATGGTATAATCAGTAACGAACATAAGCAGGCAAACCTCCAATAAACAAACGGCCGCAAGGCAGACCGAATCCATCTTAATTCTTGGGTACTACTTATTATATAATTTTTGGCCGACAAAATAAACAGTTCCGAGCGAATTTTCGGAAAGAACCAGAAACTCCGGCACATTTTTGTGACAACTGTACAGATAGCCCATGGATTTTCGCCCCTTTTGCACACTTCATAAAAGATTTACATTTTTTATCGGCTTGATAGCTAACAATTTTGAAGTATTCGTGGTATGATAGTTGTAAATTTTGAGCTATCACACTGCCGCCGGACGCGCGGCTGGAAAAGAGGAATCTCATTTTGAACATCAAGATCACTGCGGACAGCACCTGCGATCTGTCCGAAGCGCTGCTCCGGCGGTGGAACATCAGCCTGATCCCCATGCATATCCTCATGGGGGAGGAAAGCTATCTGGACGGCGTTACCATCCACCCCACCGATGTATTCGCCCATGCCCAGAACGGCGGCAAAATGCCCAAATCCGCCGCCCCCAATCTGGTGGAGTACACCGACTTCCTCGCCCCCTTTGCCAGAGACTACGATGCCGTCATCCACATCAATGTCGGCTCCAAATTCTCCTCCTGCTTCCAGAACGCCCGGCTGGCGGCGCAGGAGTTCGGCAACGTCTATGTTGTGGACAGCGAGAATATTTGCACCGGGCAGGGCTATCTCGTCCTGCAGGCCGCCAAGTGGGCCGCTGACGGCCTGCCGCCCAAGAACATTTCCATGCGCTTACAAGGCCTTGCCAAGCGGGTCGAGTTGAGCTTTGTGCTCAACCAGCTGGACTACATGGCCAAAAGCGGCCGCTGCTCCGGCGTGCTGGCCTTCGGGGCCAACATTCTGGGCATCAAGCCCAGCCTGGCCGTCATCGATGGTGAACTGAAAGTCGTGCGGAAGTACCGGGGCAGTCTGCCCATCTGCGTGGGCAAGTACATCACCGACCAGCTGGCGAACCGGGAGGACATCGACCGCAGCATGGTGTTCATCTCTTCCACCCAGGCGAAGCCCGGCTGCATGGAGGCCATCAAGGCCGGACTGCGGCAGTACGGCAATTTTGAGAATGTCTACGAGACCGACATCGGCACCACCATCGGCGGCTATTCCGGCCCCGGTACCATCGGCATCGTGTTTGCACGCAAGCAGTAAATTTCTCCCTGTACACAAAAAAGACGCGCTCATCACAGAGCGCGTCTTTTTTGCATGATATCCGGTTTTCTCAGCTCAGCCGTCCGCTCTCTACCGAGAAGCTCAGGTCGGCCACAGCCATGGTGGATCTGCGGTGGGAGACCAGCAGGACAGTCTTTTCCCTGCACTCATCCCGCACGGCCTTGAGGATGATCCCCTCGTTCAGGCTGTCCAGATTGGAGGTAGGCTCGTCCAGCAGGAGAAAGGGTGCATCGTGCAGGAAGGCACGGGCCACACCGATGCGCTGGCGCTCACCGCCGGAGAGTGCACCGCCCAGCTCGCCCACAGGGGTATCATATCCCTTGGGCAGGCTGTTGATAAAGCCATCCAGCGCGGCCTTTCTGCAGGCAGCCTCCACCTCGGCACGGGTGGCATCGCGCCGGGCGATCCGGATGTTGTTTTCTATGGTATCGTCAAACAGCTCCGTTTCCTGGGTCACAAGGCTTTCCTGGGCGCGCAGAACGGCAGTGTTCACGGTGCGGATGTCACGTTCACCAAACCAGATGGTGCCGCTGCTCACATCCCAGAAGCGCATCAGCAGCCGCAGGAAGGTGGATTTGCCGCTGCCAGAGCGGCCCGTAATGCCCACGATCTTCTTTTCCGGGATGGTCAGGCTCAGGTCGTGGAGCACCTCTTCCCTGGCGTAGGCAAAGCTGACATGATCAGCCTGTGCACCGGTAAAGGTGGTATCCGCGCCGTCGGTCACATCGGCAGTCACGGGGTCCTCGTCCAGCAGGTCAAGGACACGGTCGGCACTGGCGAACACCTGAGTCAGGCTGGCACCGAGGTTGGCCAGCGCCACCACCGGGCCAAAGGAGCTCAGGGCCGACAGGGTGCAGATCAGCACCCCTTCCGCGCCCAGCTGGTCGTTCTGATACAGCCGGATGCTTACCCCCAGCACAGCCAGCGCCGTCAGCACGATGAGGGTGTTGGCTGCACCCACGGTCACGCCCTCACGGTACTTCATGGCCTTCTGCTTCTCCCCCAGCGTCTCGCTGTGGGCCGTGATGCCCTCGGCACGCGCGGCGGTGTTCTGGTACTGCAGAATATCCCGCAGGCCGCGCAGGCTTTCCAGCAGATAGCTGTTGGTGTCGGCCAGAGCCTGCCGGTACTCGCGGGCGGCTTTGTCGCCCCGTCTGGCAGACCACACCGGCAGAGCAATGCCCACCAGCAGATAGCCTGCCAGCAGCACCAGTGCGGGCAGAATATGATAACTGGCCGTAAAGCAGGTCATGCCGGTCACACAGAGGATCGCGATACAGACCGGCGAAATGGTGTGGGCATAGAACACCTCCAGCTGCTCGATGTCGGCAGTGATCAGAGAGATCAGGTCGCCCCGGTCACGGCCCTCCAGCTTGGCGGGGGTCAGGCGGCGGAGTGCGCCGAACACCTTATCCCGGATGAGGGCCAGCAGCTTGAAGGCGATATAGTGGTTGGAGGCCTGCTCTGCGTAGCGCAGCACGCCGCGCAGCAGGGCAAAGACAAGGATGCAGGCAAAGGCGGTGCCCACGCCTGCCAGCGGGCTGGGCAGGCCTGCCGCCGTGAGCAGGGCAAAGCCGCCGAAGATCGTGATAAAGGTGGCGCAGAAATGGCCGATGACACCCATGACAATGGCTGCCAGCATAATGGGCAGCATGGGCCGGACCAGCACGATCAGCCGTGCGGCAATGGCAAACGGACTGCGGTGTTTTGTGTTGTTCATGCGCTCACCTCCCCAAGGTCTTCCAGCTGTTTCTGGGCGTTGTACAGGCGGCTGTACACCCCCTGTGCCGCCAGCAGGTCGTTGTGCGTTCCCTGCTCGGCGATGCGGCCTGCCTCCAGCACATAGATGCAGTCGCTGTCCACCACATTGGCCAGACGGTGGGAGATCAGGATCACTGTTTTCTTTCCCGCCAGGCTGTGGATGGCTTTCATTATATCGTTCTCGCTCTCGGCATCCACATTGGAGGTCGCCTCGTCGAACACATAGATGGGCGAATCATGCAGCAGGGCACGGGCCATGGCAAGGCGCTGGCGCTGCCCGCCGGACAGGTTGGAGCCGCCTTCGTGGAGCGCCGTTGCAAGGCCGCTCTGGCTGCGGCAGAAATCTGCAAGGTTCACCTGCTCCAGGGCCGCCCAGAGCTCGGCTTCGGCTGCATCGGGCCGGGCCATCCGGAGGTTGGCTTCCACCGTGCCCTTGAAGATGGCCGCATTGTGGGGCACCAGTGTCAGCAGGCGCAGGCGGTCGGCCTGCTTCCATTCGCTGACCGGGATGCCGCCCAGCGTGACCTCTCCCTCCGTCACGGTGCGGGCACCGGACAGGATGGCCGCAATGGTGCTCTTGCCGCAGCCGGATTCTCCCACCAGCGAGACAAAGCTGCCCTGCGGGATGGTCAGGGACACATCGTGCAGGATGGTGCGCTCCTTCTCGTAGCCAAAGGTGACATGCTCCAGCGCAAGGGTGCTGTCGGCCGGGTCGGCGGTCTTTTCGCCATCTTCAGGCTCCTGGGCAGAGAGCAGCCTGAAGATCTTCTCAGCCGAAGCCGCGCCATTCATGGCAATGTGGAAGTAGCTGCCCAGCAGGCGCAGGGGCAGGAAGAAATCCGCCGCCAGCAGGAGGATGGTCAGGGCACTGGTCAGGCTGAGCTGGCCCTTGGCAAAGGCCGATGCCGCGCTGATGATGCCCAGACCGGCACCGCCGTAGGCCATCAGATCCATCAGGGTCACGCTGTTCAGCTGCATGGTCAGCACCTTCATCGTGATCTTGCGGAACCGCTCAGCCTGAGCATTCATCTCCTCGTGCTTCCAGCCGTCCGCCTGATAGATCTTCAGGGTGGTCAGACCCTGGATATTCTCCAGAAAGCTGTCGCCCAGGGTGGTGTACTCGCCCCAGTAGTTCGCCAGCAGCTTCTTTGCAAACTTCTGCACCGCCACAATGGACATGGGGATCAGCGGCACACAGCACAGCAGGAGGATGGCCGAGCGCGCGTGCACGCCCACCAGCAGCACAAACAGGGTCACAGGGGCCAGCAGGCTGTAAAACAGCTGGGGCAGATACTTTGCAAAGTAGGTGTCGATCTGCTCCACACCCTCGCTGGCCAGCATCACGGCTTCACTGGTGGCCACCGTCTCGCTGTAACCGGCCCCCAGCCGGGTGAGCTTTGCATAGATGCTGCTGCGCAGGGTGCGCTTGACATCCTTGGAAGCCCGATCGCTCATATCGGAGGCGCAGAGGGTAAGGCCATAGCGCACCGGCACCGTCAGCAGGCAGAGCAGCATCCCCTGCCAGAGGGCATTGCCGGTCAGGCTGCCCGCAAACACGCCGCCGATGAGGCGGGATACCGTCATCACCAGCACCACATTGCACAGCATCCCCAGCCACTGGAACAGCACGTTCAGCCCCACATAGCGCAGGGCCTTCCGATCGAAGGAAAGCAGTTTTTTGTTGATCACGAAGCGTTCTCCTTTTCAGATTCATCCGGGCCGAACAGGCGGTCATATTCGCCGGTAAAAGCCCGTTCGGGCAGGGCCGAAGTCAGAGCCAAAGCGGCATTATAGCGTTCCTCCTCGGTCATGTCGATGCGCACAGGCGGAAAATGCGTCAGCACCGTTTCCAATTGAGCCCTGACCGCCTTTGCCACAAAGATGCCCCGATCGGTCAGATAGATCTTGCCATAGTGTTCCTTCACGATCATGCCCCGATCCATCAGCAGGTTCATAATGCGCACCACGCTGGGCTTGGTCACGTTCAGCTTCTCGGCAATGCTGCGGGAGCAGATATCCAGATGCGTCTGGGAGACCTCATAGATGGCCAGCAGATACCGCAGATGGGCTGCTGTCAGTTCCATAGTATCACTCTCTTCTATAATAATGTAAGCCGCTTTCCAGTGTTATCCAAAGCTAACTTTTTTCATTCTAAAAAAGGGCGCGGGCCGATTGGATGTTCGACCCGCGCCCAGCGGTTTTTACTGATCAGTGGCAGCCGCTGCAGCCGCCGCAATTGCCATTGCAGCCACCTTCGCCGCAGCCCCCACAGCCGCCATGCTTGTGGGAGTGCCATGTGGCCCAGCCCACACCGCCAAACACGATAGCACCTACAATGATGGTAGGCAGATTAAAGTTCGTGGTCAGGAATTCCATCATACAGAACACACCCTTTCAAACTGGACAGATGATTTTACTTGATCTTGGAAACGTCGATCTTGACTTCGTTATCGCCAACATACTTGTTGGGACGAACCATCAGGTAGATGAAAGCAGCCAGAACAACCACAGCCACGATGGTAAAGACATTGAAGCCGATCTCACCGGTGATCAGACCGCCGATCTGGTACACGACCAGAGATGCGCAGTAAGCCAGAGCGCACATATAGCCGATGGCGATGGCAGTCCACCTGCCGTTGTTCATCTCACGCTTGATCGCACCCATAGCAGCAAAGCAGGGAGCGCACAGCAGGTTGAAGATCATGAAGGCGTAAGCAGAGAGCGCGGTGTAATCCTGCGCAACGGCTGCCCAGATCTCGTCGCCGTTCTCAGACAGCTCGCCGCCGAAGTGATACAGAACACCGAAGGTGCCAACTACGTTCTCCTTTGCGATCAGGCCGGAGACGGAAGCGACAGTTGCACGCCAGTTGCCGAAGCCCAGAGGTGCGAAGATCCAAGCGATCTTGGTAGCGATAGCAGCCAGCACGGAGTTGTCCTGATCCTCGACCATGCCGAAGGCACCATTCTCGAAGCCGAAGCCCTGCAGGAACCACAGCACAACGGTAGCGGCCAGAATGACGGAGCCTGCGCGCTTGATGAAGGACCAGCCGCGCTCCCAAGTAGCACGGAAGACGTTGCCCCAAGCGGGCACATGGTATGCGGGCAGCTCCATCACGAAGGGAGCGGGATCACCTGCGAAGAGCTTGGTCTTCTTCAGGATCACGCCGGAGCAGATGATGGCAGCCATGCCAATGAAGTAAGCAGAGACAGCCACCAGAGAAGAACCGCCGAACATCGCACCTGCGATGAGGCCGATGATGGGCATCTTTGCGCCACAGGGGATGAAGCAGGTGGTCATGATGGTCATACGGCGGTCGCGCTCGTTCTCGATGGTACGAGAAGCCATAACGCCCGGAACGCCGCAGCCGGTGCCCACCAGAACGGGGATGAAGCTCTTACCGGACAGGCCGAACTTACGGAAGATACGGTCCATGATGAAGGCCACACGGGACATGTAGCCGACGTCCTCCAGAATGGACAGCAGGAAGAACAGGACGAGCATCTGGGGAACGAAGCCCAGAACCGCGCCGACACCGGCGACGATACCGTCCATGATCAGGCCGTACAGCCAGCCCGCCACGCCGATGCTCTCTAGGAAGCCACCCAGCGCATTGGGAACGATCTCACCGAACAGGACATCGTTGGTCCAGTCGGTGGCAAAGGTACCGATGGCCCAGCCGCCGTCTGCGATGGAAGTGCCCATGGACAGGGAGTACATCAGGAACATGACCAGTGCGAAGATGGGCAGAGCCAGCACACGGTTGGTCACGATCTGGTCGATCTTATCGGAAACGGTCAGGTGCTCCACGCGGGCCTTCTTCTTGACGGCCTTGGAGACGACATCGTTGATGTAAGCGTAGCGCTGGTTGGTGATGATGCTCTCGGCGTCATCGTCCATCTCAGCCTCGCAGTCCTTGATGTGCTGGTCGATGTGATCCAGCAGGGTCTTGTCGAGATTCAGCTCAGCCTGGACCTTGTCGTCACGCTCGAACAGCTTGACGGCATACCAGCGCAGGAAGCGGTCATCGACCTTGCCCTGAATGGACTCCTCGATGTGAGCGATGGCATGCTCGACGCTGCCGGTGAAGACGTGGGGCAGCTCAACAGCCTTGCCGGCCTTGGCAGCAGCCTCAGCCATCTGAGCAGCCTTTTCGCTGCCCTCGTTCTTCAGTGCGCTGATCTCAACTGCCTGACAGCCCAGCTCTGCGCTCAGCTTCTTCAGGTCGATCTTATCGCCGTTCTTGCGGACGAGGTCGATCATGTTGACGGCCATGACAACGGGGATGCCCAGCTCGATCAGCTGGGTGGTCAGGTACAGGTTCCGCTCGATGTTGGTGCCATCGATGATGTTCAGGATGGCGTCGGGCTTCTCGTTGACCAGATAGCTGCGGGCCACGACCTCTTCCAAGGTGTAGGGGGACAGCGAGTAGATACCGGGCAGGTCCTGAATGATGACGTCTTTCCCGCCCTTCAGCTTGCCTTCCTTCTTCTCGACGGTAACGCCGGGCCAGTTGCCGACGTACTGGTTAGAGCCGGTCAGTGCATTGAACAGGGTGGTTTTACCGCAGTTCGGGTTGCCGGCCAGTGCGATCTTAATGCTCATTGTGTTCCTTTCCTCTCTATTCGGATCAAACCACTTCGATCATTTCAGCGTCGGCCTTACGCACACTCAGCTCGTAGTTGCGCACGGTCAGTTCCATGGGGTCGCCCAGCGGGGCCACCTTGCGGACATAGATCTCAACACCCTTGGTGATGCCCATGTCCATGATACGGCGCTTGACAGGGCCCTCGCCATGCAGACGAGCGACGGTGCATGTTTCGCCGACCTTGACATCTTTCAAAGTCTTCATATAGTTCCTCCTCTACTTGTCTTTATTTCAGCGACCATTCCAGTTTCGGAGCAGGTCCCAAACAGCGTTTCCGCTGTTTAGCCGATCATAATGCGGTTCGCCATGGTCTTGTCCAGTGCGATGCGGCTCTCCTTGACCTGTAAGATCAGGTTGCCCGCGATCTCGTTGACCACAGTGACCTCGCTTTCCACCACGAAGCCGAGCTCTGCCAGATGCTGACGGATCTCGTCCTTACCGGTGATCTTTTTGATGGTAACGGTCTCGCCCGCTTTTGCCATCGTCAAAGGCATCATACTTCATTCACCCTTTCTTCTCCCACGCATTTGGAAGCAGGTTTTCCAAATCGAGTTAGTCAGTTGTGACTATCAACACAGATAGTTTATACTTACTAACCTTTTTTGTCAATAATTTTTTCATAATTAAAAGTTAGTTTGTAGGAACAAACAGATTTTTTGCCCCTGTTTTGTTCAGAATTCATTACTTTCAACAACGACACAGCCGCCCGATGCAGGGGTCAACTGCACCGGGCGGCCGCGTGTCAAAAGGAGGATCTCTTCCCGTCAGGGCGTGGTGTCTCTGACGGGCGCCAAGGATAAAAAGAGAGTATTGGTAGGAAATGTCAAATTCAGGCCGCCACGGCAAGGCGGAAGATCGGCGTGCCGCTGTGGAACAGGCGCAGATACACTTTGGTGCACTTGTTCAATTGGGCAAACAGGCGCTCGGCGGCATCGCGGTCGCCGTAGGCCTTCCAGCAGCCGCAGCAGGTGAAGTTGCGGCCCTGATTTTCGATGAAGCCCACCACATCGGTGAGCGGATAGCCCAGAAATACGCCGATCTCATGGGGAAACTCTGCTTCGCAGCACAACCGCCGCGCCATCTGCCGCAGCAGCGGTTCGCAGTCGCCATCTTCCGAGAGGGTATATCCCTCCTGTGCCAGAAACGCACGGACATTTTCGTCCGTCAGCACTTCGCGTAGACGGCTCTCGCGGTACACATAGACCAGATACCAGTGGCTGCGGACGCAGCCCTTCAGCACCCGGACCCGGAGGCCCTTCTCACCCAGCCGCACATTCCAGCCGCGCACCCGCTCCGCGAGGTCTTTGCAGTCGCTCGTCTCGTAGCGAAACAGACCGGCGGCTTTCAGCCCGGCCAACACAGGCGAGCATTGTTCGATCATTACCGTCTCAAAATTACGCTCCATGGCCGGTTTCCTCCGTTGCTTTGCTTTCCGATAGGGTGCCCGCATCGGGTCTTTCTATGCAGACGATGCAGAGTTTCACGGTTAGAATATTCTAACCAAAAATTCAAAAAGAACGCGGCTCGTCATTCTGCCGCTTCGTTCCGTGTTTTGGTTAGTCATTTCTAACGTGGCATTATCTTACCACAGCTTCGGGGGTGGTGTCAAGGGGAAATATTCATTTCGTTGAAAAGCGTCAAATTTCATGTTATAGTATAGCAAAACCGCCACCTCGGCCAAGGTGACGGTTTTCAGAAACCCAATTCCTTAAAAGAGGTCAACCGCTTGTCGTAGCGCCTTTTTCTGTTTGTAGAATAGTCAATTTTTCGTCTTTTGTCAAGGACCGAACCCGTAAGGAGGCACCGATGTATTTTACACCGTTCGAAACTGCCCGGCTTCGTCTTCGCCCGCAGGAAGCAAAAGACGCCGGATTTGCTCTTTGTATGTGGGGCGACCCCATCACTGGAAAATATCTGACAGACCCTGCCCTCGACGATATCGACGACCTGAATAAATATATGGAGATGCTGCGGCGTCTGAGTGACAGCACCGGTTGCTACTATTTTATTGCCGAAGACAAAAGTACTCACCAGCCAATCGGCACTTGCTGCGCCGTCATCAAGGACAACGGCCACTGCTGGGATATCGGCTATTGCATCCATCCGACCTGTTGGCGGAAAGGGTACGCAAAGGAAATGGTTGGTGCCGTCCTTGAATTCGGCGCTCGCAACGGGGTCAAAACCTTCTTGGCCGATGTTGCCGCCGTCAACGAAGGCTCCCGCGGTGTTATGCGCTCACTTGGGTTCACTCCCACTGAAAATGGCACATTCCGCCGCAGTGGAATCAAAACCGAATATAAAAATCTGACCTTCAAAAAAGTGCTGTAAATCGCTTTTTCAAATTTCGTTGAAAAGCGTCAAATTTCATGTTATAGTGTAGTTATCCACCCGAAATGGTGGTGCGCTGTCTGCATTGCAGGGTGGTCGGGCTTCTTTCCGGCATCGAATCCGGAGGAGGTCTGCTTTTTATCTCCTCCGGAGCGTTCGAATATCAACTCGTCGAATCAAACGGAGGAGTCCAGCATGGATGTTTTGAATACTGTTGTGAACATACTGCATTTACTTGCAGAAGTTGTCATCGGCGTGCTCCAAGTAACGTGGATGATCTCAAAGGATGTCTTTCGGGACAAGCCAAAAGCAAAACATTATTCTCGCAATAAAAAGTAACGACCGCCTTCCAGTTTCCCCAAACCGAGCGGTCGTTACTTTCATCGATTGCCGGATAAGGAGCTGACCACATTGCAGACAGCGCCTTTTCTGTTTGTAGTATAGTCAATTTTTCGCCTTTTGTCAAGAACCATCACAAGGAGAAGCCATGTCTTCCATTGATTTTTCCACGCTCACCCAAAAAATCGCCGCGCTGCTGGCGGCGCACCCGGAACAGCCCGTTCTCATCGCTCTGGACGGCCGCTGCGGCAGCGGTAAGACCACACTGGCCGGGCAGCTGGCGGAGCAGTTCCCGGCAAGCATCGTCTTCCACACCGACGACTACTATCTGCCGCCCGCCCAGCGCATCCCGGATTGGGAAAAGACTCCCTGCGCCAACATGGACCTTGCCCGGCTGCGGGAGGAGCTGCTCCGCCCCGCCCGCGCCGGGGAGCCGGTCTTCTACCGCGCCTACTCCTGCCGGGAGGGCGCTTATCGCCCCGGACAGTGCATTCCGGCCCAGCCGCTTTCTATCGTAGAGGGCAGCTACAGCCACCATCCCCTCCTCGCCGGCTGCTATGACCTCAAGGTATTCGTCACCTGCTCGCCCGCCGAGCAGACCCGCCGCCTCCAAGCGCGGGAGGGCGAGCGCTACCCCGGCTTCGCCGCACGGTGGGTCCCGCTGGAAGAGAGGTATTTTAAGGAATACAGCATCGAAGAAAAAGCGGATCTGGTGCTCGATACGACCGGGCATTGTTAAGTTTTTGCAAATTTGTTCCCTGCTCCCCTGCAACCCGTGTCAATTTATGGTATAGTTAAATTGGAATAAAATTGACATCCAAGGCAAGGAGAGCAGCTATGGAGCACTTCGTTGAGTTTGAAAATGTTTCCAAATACTATCAGACTGGATCGGTCCGCATCGCGGCAGCCGACCACCTGAATTTTTACGTAGACAAGGGCGAGTTCTGCATCATCGTCGGCCCGTCCGGCGCGGGCAAAACCACCCTGCTGAACATTTTAGGCGGCATGGACACCTGCGACGAGGGCCATGTCTGGCTGGACGGGCAGGACGTGAGCCACTTTACCGAGCGGGAGCTGACCACTTACCGCCGGTACGATGTGGGCTTCGTGTTCCAGTTCTATAACCTCGTGCAGAACCTGACCGCGCTGGAAAACGTGGAGCTGGCCAGCGAGATCTGCCGCGACCCGCTGGATCCTGCCGCCACGCTGGAAAGCGTGGGCCTCGGCGAACGGCTGAACAACTTCCCGGCCCAGCTCTCCGGCGGTGAGCAGCAGCGCGTCTCCATTGCACGCGCCCTCGCAAAAAATCCGAAGCTTCTGCTCTGCGACGAGCCCACCGGCGCGCTGGACTATAAGACCGGCAAGCAGGTGCTGGCCCTGCTCCAGCGCACCTGCCGCGAGACGGGCCGCACCGTCATCGTCATCACCCACAACACGGCCCTGACCGCCATGGCCGACCGGGTCATTCAGGTCAAGAGCGGACAGATCTTGTCCAATAAGGTCAACGAACACCCCGTGCCCGTGGAACAAATCGAGTGGTGAGCGCCATGCAGAAAAGTTATCGCAAAAACATCCTGCGGGATTTCAAAGGCAATCTGAGCCGCTTTCTCTCCCTGTTCGGCATCGTGGCGCTGGGCGTCATGATCCTGACGGGTCTGGTCAGCTTTGCACCCAGTATGCGGATCGCGGGGCAGAAATATTACGTGGAGCAGAATGTTTTCGACCTCCGCATCCTTTCCACCCTCGGCCTGTCGGAGGACGACATCGCTGCCATTTCGGCCACCGGCGGCGTCACCGCCGTGGAGGCGGTAACGTATCTGGACGTGGAGGGGCACTGGTCCGGCACCGATGAGCCCGCCGTGCTGCGGGTACAGCAGCTCCCCGCTGACCCCGATGCCGACACCGCCGAAAACATGAACCGCTTGGTCTTACAGGCCGGCCGGATGCCCGAAGCTGCCGACGAGTGCGTCGTGCACGTAATGGGCCACGGCGAAGAAGTGCCCCTCGGCACCACGCTGACCCTGCCGGACGATACCGACGGCCTGACCCGCACGACTTACACCGTAGTCGGGCAGGTGCAGGACCCGCAGTATTTCTCCGCCAACCAAGAGACCTCCACCGCCGGGGACGGCGTGCTGGATGCCCTCGTCTTTGTGCCGGACAGAAGTCTGGATCTGGATTATTACACAGCCTGTTATGTCAAGGCCAAAAATGCCGATCAGTATGACAACTATTCCGACGAGTATCAGGCTGCCGTGGACGCCGTGGCCGACCGGCTGACCTCCATCAGCGACGCCCAATGCGTCGCCCGCCGGGAAGCCCTGATCCATGACGCCAACGCCAAGCTGGCCGACGCCAAGCAGACTTACAGCCAGCAAAAAGCCGAGGCCGAACGCCAGTTCGCCGAGGCGGAGCAAAAATTGGCCGACGCCGAAGCGCAGCTTGTCTCCGCCAAGGCTCAGCTGGAACAGGGCGAAGCGGAGTACACCTCCGGTAAGGAACAGCTTGCCCAGCAGCAAGCCGCCCTGCCCGACACGATGCAGAGCGGCGCGGACGAGGTGCTGAGCGGCGAAGAGCAGGTCTTGGAATTCGAGGACCAGCTCCAGCAGATCGAGCTGCTGGTCAACCTGAAACAGGTAGCCGACCCGCTGCTGGGCTATGCTGAGACGGCCCTGAACAACGCCCAAAAGGCACTGGACGAAGCCGAACCCGCCGACGAGGAGTACACCGAACTGCGGGACGCCCTCGCCAAGGCACAGGCTGCCTACGACAACATTTCAGGTCAGCTCAACGGCTATCAGCAGCAGCTCGACGCCGGAAAGCAGCAGATGTATGCGCAGGGGCTCATCTCCTCGCCGAGCCTGTCCAACACCGAACTGGTCACCGAGGCGAAAGCCGCCCTGCGGAAGATGAAGCTTCAGCTCCTGCAGGGGCAGCTCCAGCTTTCCACCGGAACGGCCGCAGCGACCTCCGCCTTTGCGGCGGCGCAGCAGCAGCTTGCCGATGCCCGCACCCATCTGGATGACGGCTGGGCCGAATACGATTCCGGTAAAGAGCAGTTGGAGGCTTCCCGCACCGAATACGAGACCCAGAAGGCCGAAGCCCAGCAAAAGCTCGCCGACGGCCAGAAGCAGATCGACGATGCCGAGGAGCAGATCAGCGACATCCAGAGCGGCACATGGTATGTGCTCGACCGGGGCAGCACCATGAGCTTTGCCAGCTTCGAGCAGTACGCCGACCGGATGGACGCCATCGCGCGGGTCTTCCCGGTGTTCTTCTTTCTTGTGGCGGCGCTGGTGGCTTCCACCACCATGACCCGCATGGTGGACGAGAACCGGCTGCAGATGGGCACCCTCAAGGCTCTGGGCTACTCCAACGCCATGATTGCGGGCAAATATCTGCTCTACGGCCTTGCAGCCAGCGTTTCGGGCAGCATCCTCGGCATGGTGGTGGGCTTCATCGTCTTCCCCACGATCATCTGGCAAGCTTACCAGACCATGATGTTCCAGATACCCACCTTTTCGCTCCAATTCTACCCCGGCATGGCGGCGGGCAGCGTGCTGCTCAGTGCTGCGGTCATCGGCATCGCCACATGGGAGTCGTGCCGCGCCAGCCTGAAAGAAAAGACCGCCGCCCTCCTGCTGCCCCGCGCCCCCGTGGCGGGCAAGCGGATCTTCCTTGAGTACATCACTCCGCTGTGGAAGCACATGAGCTTCTCCCAGAAGACGACCGCCCGCAACCTGTTCCGGTACAAAAAACGCTTCTTCATGACGGTGCTGGGCGTAGCGGGCTGCACAGCCCTGCTCCTCATCGGCTTCGGCATTCAGGACTCCATCCTGCCCATGCTGACCAAGCAGACCACCGAGCTGAACCACAGCGACCTGACCATCTCGCTCAGCGACGAAAAGGCCTTCACTGTGGAAAACGGCGTGATCGACGTGCTGGACGCCAGCGCCGATGTCACCAGCTTCGGCCGCTTTTACACCAAGAGCGTCACCCTCTACAACGCCGACGGCGACCAGCAGACCATCAGCCTCGTTGCCGCCGAGGATGAGAGCCAGATGACCGATTACTTCACCTTCCGCACCCGGCAGGGGCACAAGGCCATCTCCTTTGATGACAGCAGCGTCATCCTGACGGAGAAGACCGCCGAGCTCCTCGGCCTTGCGGTGGGCGATCCCTTCGAAGTGGAGCTGAGCGACGGCAGCCGCCAGACCCTGACGCTGACCGGCATCACCGAGAACTACGTCTTCACCCGGCTTTACCTCTCCCAGACCCAGCTCAAGCGCCTGACCGGCGGCACCCTGCCCGCGTGGAACACCCTCTACGCCCAGACGAGCTGCCCCGACACCGACGCCCGCAACGCCTTGCGCACCGACCTGCTGGCGTGCAACTACGTCGGCAGCGTCAGCTTCATGGAGGATACGACCGAAATGTTCGACAACCTCATCGGCTGCCTGAACTACGTGGTCATTCTGGTCATCGTCTGCGCCGCCGCGCTGGCGGCTGTGGTGCTCTACAACCTCATCAGCGTCAACCTCGGCGAACGCAAAAAGGAGCTGGCCACCATCAAGGTGCTGGGCTTCTACGACAAAGAGGTCTACCGCTACATCTTCCGCGAGATCGACCTGCTGGCTCTCATCGGCTCCCTCGTGGGCCTTGCGCTGGGCGTGCCGCTGCACCAGTTCATCATCCGCACCGTCGAGATGGACCAGATGATGTTCATCCGCGCTGCGGCCCCCCGCAGCTACCTTTTCAGCGTTGCCCTCACCCTCTTCTTCACCGTCGTCGTCTGCCGCCTCATGCGCCGCCACATCAAGAAGATCAGTATGGTGGAAAGCATGAAGGCACCGGAATAATAAACAAAAAAGGCTGTTGCCAACTCCTTCCGTCATCGCTTACGCGATGCCACCTCCCTCAATGAGGGAGGCTTTCACAGCGAATCGTTACGCCAAGGCTCCCTCCGAGAGGGAGCTGGCACGGCGAAGCCGTGAATGAGGGAGTATAGGCAACAGCCTTGTTCTTTTTAATTCTGTGCCAACACCGGCAGGGCGGTGATCTCGTCCTGCAGCTCCATGGCCTGAATCTTCGTCAGCTTTTTGGCGGAGACCATCCGATCCAGCACCACCTGCGACCGCTTGAGGGCCAGCGCGGGGCTGGAATTGGGCGAGTAGGCCGATGGCGCATTGGGCAGCCCCGCCAGCAGCACACACTCGGCACTGGTCAGCTCGGCGGGCGTTTTGCCGAAGTAGCCTTGCGCCGCCTCGGCGATGCCGTAATAGCCGCTGCCGAAATAGATCGTGTTGACGTACATCTCGAAGATCTGCTGCTTCCCGTAGTGTTTCTCGATGTCCACCGCCGCGAACAACTCTGCCGCCTTGCGGGCAAAATGCTTTTCCTGCGTGAAGTAGACATTTTTGGCGAGCTGCTGGGTCAGCGTGCTGCCGCCCTCGGCCAGCGATTTGGTTTTCAGGTCGGTCCAGAGCGCCCGGACGATGGCCAGCGGGTCCACGCCGTGATGGCGCTCGAAGCGGCTGTCCTCCACCGCGATCACGGCATCGATGTAGGTCTGCGGGATGGCATCACAGGTGGTGAAGGAGGGGCGGGCGGAGATGGTCTCATACAACTGCGCGGCCGGCAGGTCCTGCTGGGTGGTACGGTACAGCCGCCAGCCCTGCAGCCCCAGCACGCCCCCCACGGCAGCCAGCGCCGCCAGCAGCAGCACCAGCAGCCAACACAGCAGCCGTTTGAAAAAGTTTCCCAGTGTCCGCATGGCATACGCCCCTTTCGCATTCTGAATGCTCTTATCCTACCCGATTTCACCCCGATTTTCAAGCAGATTTTATGAACTTTATGCCTTTACGTCCCGGCGGCGCAGCAGAAACATCAGCAACCGGACTGGCGGCAGACCGGGCAGGTGAGCAAAGGCCTTGCCGCACAGCAGATACAGGCCGAATCAAAAAGACCCCGCAGCGTATGATTTGACGCCGCGGGGTTTCTCAATTGTTCGGTT
>CAVKCU010000325.1:0-11944 GCA_963654645.1 Clostridiales bacterium
CTTGGCAGCTCATTTTCAGTTGTTTTTCTCTGTGTGCCCTTGTCAAGCGATGTTTCCGTAACAGCATACAACATCCCCCATTGATAGCCTTTTTCCATCATCTGTTTGAGCGCATCCATCTGAACGAGGTATTGATGTTCTGCGCGGCGTCTCCACTCCCAGCCATTACCATATTCATCGCGGTTAACCGTCTGGCTGTATTTATCCAGCATCTCCACAATACCCGGCTTATGCAGGTACTCTTGCCACACCTCCGGATCAGACTTTCCATCTTTCCATTTCTTTGCTGGTTCCAGCTGTCTTTTTCTGATATGTTCGCGTTCCTGCTTGATCCGGTCGTGGCTGTAGCCTTTAAAGTACACTGCGCAGGTGTCCTGTTTGCTTACCGGGCGCTTCCGTCCCAAGATCTGCGCGTTTACGATCGGGTCCCACAGCCTGCTGATGATACAGGTCAACTCCGGGTCCTTGATGTTGACACCATTGTAAAACACGGTCGTCACGATTGTGATCCTCTTGCGTAATTTCCCATCCTGCAGCACCTCTTCCAGCCCATCAAACTCTCTTGCTTCCGGGCGATAGGGCGAGCATGCTGTGGCAATCTCACCTGCAAACTCGTCTTCTAATTCTTTCACCAGATTTCTTATTCTGCTCATCCGATCGACGAATACCAGAACCTTCCCCCTCCTTGCTTCCTGTCGGATTATTTTGATTTCCTCAGCATCTGTCCAGTAAAAGACCGCACGCTCCACATAACTATCGTCCGACGGGATATAATAGCAGTTCTCCGGCAAGACCTCATTTGTCTCATCCCGCCAACGGTGAAAGAACGGATGTGCGGTTGCACTCATAAAGATTACCGGCCGATACTTTGTCAGCTCGTTCAGCGTCACATAGGAGAGGTCGATGTATTTATTGATAGCTGCATCCGTTAACAGATAATGGTATTCGTCCGCCACTATATAGTTAAAGCTTTTGAAGTAGTTCATTGCCCCCTTCGGATTACCCTTGCAGAACGCCTCCATCCACTGATAGGTCTCTACAAGGATCGTATCTTTATATTTATTTGTTACTCTGGTTTCGTAAACGATCTGCCGAAGGTCATGATCCCAACGCCCAACCTTTTCTTCCGTCCTTCCAAGCCTCTCCACCTCCTGTTGGATCTCATTTCGCAGGGGGACACGATTGCAAAGATATATAATTTTCCAGTGCTTTTGATATGCCCACGGCAGCAGAACATTCAGGATAAAGTAGGTCTTACCGGAGTTCACGCCCGCATCAAAGACGATTCTGGTACCGTCCCGCCAATTTTTAAAGTTCTCCTTCACCAGCTCCGTGATGCGTACTCTCTTCGGCTCGCTGGCCACCTCCGGAAGCACTGTCGGTTCCGCCGGGAGCAGTAAAACGCCCTCTCCCTGTGGAATAGACGTCTCCTTCGCTGCAGTCACTTCCACCTCTGGCGCATCCTCTGCTGCCTGTCTGGTATAGCACTTTTCCTGCAGCTCGGCGGGCTCTGGCGTCTTTGGACTGGATATTCCCTCTGCCTCTGCTTCCAGCTCTGCTGCCTGTCTGGTGGGTTCCGGCTCTGCGTTCAATTGTTCCAGCTCTGCAATCGCTGCACGGGTGCTTTCTGTCCATTCCCGTTGCTCTTCCTCGGTCAATGGGTTCTCCTTGCAGTTGCGTAGATATTCTTCATATTCGTGGGTTCCGTTCTGTTCATCCAAAAGCTTCAAGTAGAAGCCGTCAAAGGGCAGTTTCGTTTTCATATGTTACACTCCCTCTATAATAAAATATAAGGCGCACAGCCCAGCAATCCTGCCAGACCATGCGCCGGTTTGTCAGCACCTGCCAGAAAAAAGCTCTGGTCAAACGCTTCGTTCTGTGCTATTATAGGGGCGGGAACTTTAGCAATCCATACATATTCCCGTCTCTACAGCCGCTTTGCCTGCGCCAACAGGTAAGGCGGTTTTTGTTTTACTGTTGCGCATAGGACTTTGCCTCGAGTGCTGCCGCTGCTTCTGCAAACGTCTGCATGGCGCTGCTGTAGCCGATTTGGAACGAATGCTCGGCAACGGACGCGACCAGCCCTTCCAGAATTTCAGATAGGGTCTCGTTCTGTGCTTCGCCCAAATATGGTCGAACAAGCACATCCAGCTGATGAAAGCTTGCCTCCGTAGCACTTTTGAACTTTTCCTGACTCTGCTTGATCTCGTCAGCGGTCTGAAATACATCTTCTAAAAAGCTCATTTTAATCTCCTTTTTTAGCATAACACTGCTTCTGGACGTCCTGCCCATTCCACAGCCTGCTCATTTGCTTGGGCGCGCTGTACACTGCGGCAGCTTGGTAAACAGTCATCTTTAGCTGCGGTGCGCCGTCCTTGTTCAGCCACGGCTCAACGCTGATTATCGTATTTTCCGGGTTATCCGGTCTGTCCGCCAGCCGCATTATAAAGCCTTCGGTAAACGATTTTCCCTTCTGAAGCGGTTTCACACCCCCGCCGTAGCAGAGGTACTTGCCTTCCAGTCTGTCCGACAAGGTTGCGAATGGATCCATATGTTTTAGTGTATCGTCATAAAATGTCTGCATAGCGTCCTCCTTCTTCATATTTATAATCATATTCTCCAGCTCTCCCCCCCCGGCGGGACATGGAGCAACTTCTGGGTCTCGCATATTATGCAGCACCTCCCGGGGTGTTATTGACCTTCTGCGCCTCGAGCCATTCCATCAGCCCTTCGCGGAAGATCCGATAGCTGTTGCCAACCTTTACCGCCGGGAAGCCCGGTTTGCTCACCAGCCGATAGACAAAATTCTGCCCGAAACCCAGCAGCTCTGCCACCTCGGCAACGGTCATCATAGGCGAGAGCTGTGTCGCAGTCGTCGGTTTTCTTGTGGTGTTCTTTTTGATTCTAGCCATAATTGGTATCCTCCTATATAATCGGATTGTATTTTTACGGTCAACTGGGCGTTACTTAATTACACCCTATTGTTTTTACTTCTACACATTATCAAACCCCCTTGTTTTGTTTGTACCCATAGTATATCACCGCCTATGTTAAAAATCAATAGCAAGTCATAATTTTTTATTTTATTTTTTTAGCAGTAATATAATCTTACCTTTTTTTCAAAGGTAAGATTTTTTCTTTGTTGATTTTGCAGCATTCGCACGTCATTTTTCTATTAGTTGTAAAACAATCTGTATAAAAGTTCATATTAGGTATCGTTTCCAGCGCCGAGAGGGCTTGGCTTTCCCCTTCTGCCTCTCCCTGACAGTCCATTCAGGCAATCATGCCATCCATAGCGCACCACCTCCTTCTGTGCTTTCATTGGCGAAGTTACACCGATTTTCTCTTATTTACGATACTACGTTTTTTCGCCTTTTCCCGCCCCGTTCAACATCGCCAACATCGCCACACTGGCGAAGTTGATTTTAGGCGTATATTCGTCGTTTTTACGCAACTTCGCCACACAGTCGTCTTACCGCCCGTACAGCGCGCAAGGACGTGATGAACTTGAACTTTCCGTCAGCCTGCCGCACCCGCTCGGTCTGGATTTTTTTCTCTTTTACAAGGCATGTATGTGCCCGCTCAACGGTGCGTTTGCTGCATCCTGTTTCGTCCATTACCAGCTTTTTCAGATCCATGCCAGCCATCGGTCCCTGCTCTTTCAGAAGGGCCATGATGGACTCCTTGGCATCCTGCTGTGACGGTTCCAGCGGCATCGGCTTGTCGGCCATCAACTCCTTATAATGCTTCTCCGTGGTCGCCGCCAGCACTGCCCGGACGGTTTCCACCTCTGCGCCTGCCTTGTTCTTCATGCTTACCGTCTGGGTACGGAAGAGGATGCTGCGTGCCTTAGTGCCAACGTTCAGCTTTTCCTGCGTTACATAGGTAATGCTTTCGTCCTTCGGCAGCCGCCCCAGAATGGTCACACTGCGAGCGGCATTCCACAGTTCACCAGAACCGGCCAGCAACATCCGTGCATCATCGCCCGCCTTCTTTACCATGTGAGATACAATAACCACGCTGAACTGGTCTGCCGATGCTTTTTCCTGCAGCATATCAAGAGCCCCGCGCATTACATCACCATTTGCCGATGCATTCCCATCCAGAAAGCTCCTGAGCAGGTCGATGATAACCAGTGCCGGACGCAGCTCATCAATAAGCTCAAACAGGCTTGCCCCAATAACAAGCTTTTTCTTCTTCTGCTGCCAGTACCAGCTGGGAGTCGCGTAAAATACCCTGCGCGTATCCGCCTCTGCAGCGATCATGCGCGGAGCCAGAGACATACCGGGGTCATCCTCGCTCGTAAGCACCAAAACGTTCCCCTGTGTAACTGCAGCGTCAGGGAAGAGCATTGTGGGACGTCCGGTCGTCACGGCAGCCACTACATCCGCCATGAATACACCCTTGCCCACACCGCCGGGGCCTGCCACGACCGACACGGCACCCATCGGGAAGTATCCTTTAACAAGCCACTGGGTGTTTACCGGCTCCACATCTCTCAGACACGGGATCATACCTCCATGGTAGACCGGCGCAGCTGAAGCAGTGGTCGTGGCAGGGATCAGAGGAAAGAAACTTAAAGAGCTCATAGTTATCTCCTTTATATTCATTTATGATTTTGACGTATTTTTATTTTTTACGCTACATCGTGCACCTCCTAAAAAACGGCAACAAAAAAGACGCACAAACTGGTAGAACAACTAAACCGTACACC
Source organism: Clostridiales bacterium (assembly GCA_963654645.1). GTDB lineage: Bacteria > Bacillota > Clostridia > Oscillospirales > Ruminococcaceae > Faecalibacterium. The sequence continues at coordinate 4,715 of CAVKCU010000325.1, forward strand.
CGAAAGCACTTTTCAGGCATGCAGTTTAAATTCAATTCAACCAGTCGTGCGTCTTGGTCATCCAGGACGTCCGTTTATTACACTTGGAGCCGGTCAAGAGGAATCGCTACACATTAGAACCAAGTGCCTAATTATAAACGGAAATATCAGCCACCCTTCGAACAGCAGATCCGCAAAGGAGTTGCCTTTACGAGCCATGCCCTCTCACGGTGGATTACATCATAAACAGGCTTTAACCGCCGCGACCGACATCAGGCAGCTAACCCTTGCGCCGATCGTGCGATCCTCAACCGAATCACCCGTCTATGAGCCTCCTCCGGACTCTGCAGCCTTTGGACTGTATACTCCTTTAGGGGAAAGTAATTATACCATAATATTCTGTTTTTATTAAGAGAATATTGTTAGAATTTTTGACGCGATTTTTGTGCGTTTTGTACACTATCACCAAAAAAGCAGCCCCACCACCCGGCGGGGCCACTCTTGAAGTGTACGATATAGTTTTTACAGGTTCATCAAGGGGCTGGTCTGGGTGCCGCGATCCACTATGTCCTTATCCTTGATGCCCAACAGGTAGCGCTGGGTGATCATGATATTGACGTGCCCCATCAGGCGAGAGACACTGTACAGATCCAGACCGTTTTTCAGCTGCATCTGTGCGAAGGTGTGGCGGCAGGTATGAGGACTGACACGCACCGAGGGCGAGACCCCCACTTCTTTTGCGGCATACTTCAATATCCGTGCTACGGCTTCATCGGTCATCGGCTTACCGTTTTTGCTGGGGAAGAGATTCTTATAGCGGGTAGGGTGCTCCTTCAGGTAGCCATCCCGGAGCGTGCAGTACTTGACGAGCTGCTTAGAGAGTGCGGGCGATTTTGGCACGACCCGTTCCTTGCTGCCCTTGCCGTGCTTGACCAGAATATAGTCCTGCTTGATGTCCTCCGGCTCCATCAGGATCATTTCGTTGCAGCGCATCCCGGTATCGAACAGCAGCATGATGATGGTCTTGTTCCGCACGTCCAGAAAGTCCTTGCCGTCGTAGAACTGGATCATCCGCTTCATCTCAGCCACTGTAAAGGTATCGATAATCGTCCGGGGCTGGCGGAGACATTTTACCTTTTTGGCCGGATTGTCCCGCTCCTCCAGATAGCCTTCATTGACCAGATAGTTGAACCATGTGCGCCACACCTTGAGCAGATCGTTGATATAGCGGGGCGTGCTGCCCGCGTCTTGCTTCTCCTTCATCAGGTCCCGGATGTGGCGGGGACGGACATCTTCCAGCTCAGTGATCTGCTTCAGCTCCAGATATTCCAGCAAGAACTGGGTCGCAGCCTTATAATTGCGCAGGGAGCCTTTCGCCAGATGGCGGCATTCACAATCGTAGATAAATTCATCGCGGAGATCTTTCAAACACATAAAAAAACACCCTTTCCTTCATGGCGGACCACAAAAGAAAGGGTGAAAAATTGCTAGATAAGCTTATCGTACCAAATCAAGCTTGTTCGTAGTTGAGCAAGACAAACTCCGGTAGACAATTCAGGCACTTTTTAACGCAGCTGCGTAATCAGCAGTTCTCAGCGAAGTACTTAATGGTACGAACCATCTGAGAGGTGTAGGAGTTCTCGTTGTCGTACCAAGACACGACCTGAACCTGATAGGTGTCGTCGTCGATCTTAGCGACCATGGTCTGGGTAGCGTCGAACAGAGAGCCGTAACGCATACCGATGACGTCGGAAGAAACGATCTGATCCTCGTTGTAGCCGAAGGACTCAGAAGCAGCAGCCTTCATTGCAGCGTTGATGGACTCCTTGGTGACGTCCTTGCCCTTGACGACAGCAACCAGGATGGTGGTAGAGCCGGTGGGAACAGGCACACGCTGAGCAGAGCCGATCAGCTTGCCGTTCAGCTCGGGGATGACCAGGCCGATGGCCTTAGCAGCACCGGTGCTGTTGGGGACGATGTTCTGTGCGCCAGCACGAGCACGGCGCAGGTCGCCCTTGCGCTGAGGACCATCCAGGATCATCTGGTCGCCGGTGTAAGCATGAACAGTGGTCATGATGCCGGAGACGATGGGGTAGGTCTTGTTCAGGGTGTCGGCCATGGGAGCCAGGCAGTTGGTGGTGCAGGAAGCAGCGGAGATGACCTGATCCTCAGCGGACAGGGTCTTCTCGTTGACGGAGAAGACGATGGTCTTCAGGTCGTTGCCTGCGGGAGCAGAGATGACGACCTTCTTTGCGCCAGCCTGAATGTGAGCCATGCTCTTCTCCTTGCTGGTGTAGAAGCCGGTGCACTCCAGAACGACATCAACGTTCAGTTCGCCCCAGGGAGCGTCCTTTGCGTCCTTAACAGCGTAGATCTTGATCTCCTTGCCGTCAACAATGATGGAGTCCTCGGTAGCCTCGACGGTGTGCTTGCCCTCGCCGATCTTGCCGCAGAAAGAACCCTGAGCAGTATCGTACTTCAGCAGGTGAGCCAGCATCTTGGGGCTGGTCAGGTCGTTGATTGCGACGACCTCGTAACCCTCAGCATCAAACATCTGACGGAAAGCCAGACGGCCAATACGACCAAAACCATTGATAGCAACTCTAACAGCCATGTTAATAATACCTCCTAAATGTTCTTACCCTTTTCATCGGATAATCTCACGGTGTTTTTATTGTAGTCCAAAATGCGAAAAGTTTCAAGTGTCTGCCAAAAAATTAACAACTCAATTTTACACTTTTTGGCTTTTGTATGATTTTTCTACCTCTTCTCGGCCGCTTTTCGGCAATTCAGCCAAGAGAGTGCTTACTCCCGGCTCTCGAAGGCAGCGGCTGCGGCGATGCGCACCACGGCAAAAACCCCCAGAACGCCCACGCACGCAATGCCGAGGCCGAAGAAGATGGCGGGAAGATTGGTCAGCTTGAACTGGGAAGGCATGGCCAGCGTCAGGGTCTGGGGCAGCTCCCAGCAGAAGGCCAGCATGAAGCTGGCCAGACCGGACATGCACAACAGCTTGCCGTCCGACGTTTCAGGCAGCCAGAGCGCCCGCACGAGGCTGGACAGGAAGAGCAGCACCGCCAGCATCTCCCACACCATGACGGTGGGCGAGACGCGGTGCCAGCTGGAGCTGTTCTCCATGAAACGGCTCAGCACGCACCAGTAGAACACCAGCGTGCCCCAGATGCCGGAGGCCATGCTCTTGGCCGGGAGCTGCCCGTCCGGCCGGAGCCATTTGCGGCCCAGCAGAACCAGCCAGACCGCACAGAGCACCTCCAGCACAGCCCGGACGACGGCGCCGATGCCGGTCAGCCCTACGGCCAGCCGGGCCAGCGCCGCAAGGGCGAAGAATGCCCCGGCCATGATCGTCACCGTGCCGGAGGCCTTGCAGCGGTTCCGCAGTTCCTGCGGCCCATGGGCCAGTTTTCGGCCAATGCAGATGGCCGCCAGCACGCCCACGGCCAGCGCGGCATAGCGCAGCCAGACCGGGCCGACGGCGCACAGGCCGCTTTCCAGATCGGTCCAGAGGCCAAGGTCCAGCGCACGGCCGATGGTCAGCGCAGTTCCTACAACGAACAGAAGTTTGATCCGTGGATTCATCAGCGTTCCTCGATTGGTTTATATTTCTGGCGCACGCCCAGATATTTGTAGGCGGGCCGGATGATACGGTTGGCGAAAACGACCTCCTCGACGCGGTGGGCGCACCAGCCCGGCACACGGGCGATGGCGAACAGCGGGGTGTAGAGATCCTCGGAGATGCCCAGCATATTGTAGATCAGGCCGCTGAACAGGTCCACATTGGCGCAGACGGGCTTGGTACTGCCCTTTTCCTCGGCGAAGATGCCGGGGGCCAGCCGCTCGATGCTGCACAGCATGTTGTACTCTTCCTCAAAGCCTTTCTCGTAAGCCAGATGGCGGGCACGGTTTTTCAGGATGACCTCGCGGGGGTCGCTCACGGTGTAGACCGCGTGGCCCACACCGTAGATTAGGCCGGAGCCGTCGCCCGCCTGTTTGCGGAGGATGCGGCGGAGGTACTCCCGCACCTCGTCGTCATCTTCGGGGTTCTCCACGTGCTTGAGGATGTCCTGCAACTGGCGGTTGACCATCAGGTTCGCGCCGCCGTGCTTGGGGCCCTTCAGCGCGCCGATGCCCGCCGCGATGGCCGAGTAGGTGTCGGTGCCCGACGAGGAGAGCACGCGGGTGGTGAAGGTGGAGCAGTTGCCGCCGCCGTGGTCGGCATGGACCAGCAGACACATATCCAGCAGCTTCGCTTCCTCGTGGGTGAACTTCTGGTCCGGGCGGTAGGTGCTGAGGATGTGCTCTGCCGTGCTCTGGCCGGGCTTGGGCAGGTGGAAGAACATGCTCTGCTTATCGTAATAGCGGCGCTTCATCTGGTAGGCGTTCACCATCATGGTGGGCATACTGGCGATGAGGTTGATGCTCTGGTTCAGGATGTTCTCAAGGCTCAGATCCTCGGCGTGCTCGTCGTAGGAATACAGGCCCAGCACGCAGCGCTGCATCTTGTTCATCACGTTGGGCGAGGGGGCGTTCATGGTATCCATGAAGCCGTCGGGCAGGGCCCGGTGCTCGGCCAGCAGCTCGCAGAACTCGTCCAGTTGGCTCTGGGTGGGCAGACTGCCGAACAGCAGCAGCCAGATGACCTCTTCGAAAACGAAGCGGTCGTTGCGGTAGGCCTCCTCCACGATCTCCTCGATGTTGACGCCCCGGTAGATCAGCTTGCCGGGGATGGGAATGACATGCCCCTCCTGATCCTTTTTGTAGCCAACGACATCGCATACATTGGTCAGACCGGCGAGGACGCCGGTGCCATCCGGGTTCCGCAGACCGCGCTTGACCCCCAGCCGCTCGCTGGTCTCCGGGTCGATGTAGTTGTTGGCGATGTACTCTTCGCACAGGGTCCGCATCATCTGCGGGGACAGAGTTGCCACCTCTGCGTGCTTATAGTTCATGCTTAGACTCCCCTTTCTATTCTTACTTTATACTTTTCCCTGCCATCCACACTGATGGCATGAGTCTATCATAGCGCTTTTGTGAAACAAATTCAAGAAGAAGATGAAATCTGCGCTTTTTCTCCCGGCGGTTCTGCTACACTGGCCGAAACGAAACTGCCTGTCCGGGAGGGGTCCTGTGATGAAACGCACCTTTTTTCTGCTCTGTGCCGTGCTGCTCGTAGCGGGCAGTCTGCTGCCGCTGGCCGGGTACCGGCTGGCCACTGCCGCGCTGGGCCGGGCGGCCCCGGAGGCTGCGGAGAGCGCCCCGGAACCGGCGGCATCCGACCCGGCTGCCCTGCCGGAAGCTGCCGTGCCGCCCTCCGATCAGGACAGCGAGAGCTTCCTCATCCGGGACCTGAGGGACGGAGCCGTGGCGGCGGTGCCGCGGCGGGAGTATCTGATCGGGGCAGTGGCGGCGGAGATGCCGATCACGTGGCCGGACGAAGCGCTCAAGGCACAGGCCATTGCTGCCCACAGCTACGCGCTCTACTGCCGGGATCACGCAGCCGACCCCGCTGCCGGGTGGCTGACGGCGGACCCGGCCCGGCGGCAGGGCTACCTGACCGACACGGTCCTGCGCAGCTACTGGGGCACGGCCTACGAAGAGAATCACGCCCGGCTGGCGGCGCTGGTGGACGCGGTGGAGACGCAGGTGCTGTACTATGACAACGCCCCCGCCGGGACCAGCTATTTTGCCATCTCCAACGGGCAGACGGAAGCCAGCGAAAACGTCTGGGGCAGCGCCGTTCCCTACCTCGTCCCCGTGGACAGCAGCACCGACCGGGAGGCCGATCATTTTACTTACACGATCCAGTTTTCCACCGCGCAGACCGAAGAGCTGCTGAAAGGGCTGGGCCTCGCCCCGGACCTTTCCGCACCGGAAGGCTGGTTCGGGGGGACCACGCTGACCCCCTCCGGCTATGTGGCTTCCCTGCCGGTCTGCGGGCAGACGATCACCGGCCCGGCCCTGCGCAAGGCGCTGGGGCTGCGGAGCGCCTGTTTCACGGTGCAGTACCAGAACGGGACGTTTTTCTTCACCACCATGGGCTACGGCCACGGGGTCGGGCTGAGCCAGTGGGGTGCCAAGGCGCTGGCCCAGCAGGGACAGACCGCCGCGCAGATCCTCGCCCACTACTTCCCCGGAACGGAACTGCGCCAGTAAACGGCAAAGCAGCCGGACATTTCTGCCCGGCTGCTTTGCTGATCGAAAGGATGTTTTTCGAAAGGATCACTGAAACATGCCGTCCAGCCAGCTCCAAATGTCGCTGGCGGTATCGGAGGAAGTCGTCTCCTCCGTGGGTACAGGTGCGGCTTCGGCAGCTGCTTCCGTCTCCTCAGCGGCCACAGCGGCTTCCAGCTCTTCCAAGCCGGTTCCGTCATCGTTGGCGTCGGAGGTGATGTACCAGTAGCAGGACGCGCCGGAGATGGAGATGCTGGCACTGGACAGGGGCACACGCCCCGCAGAAACGCCGTTGGCCGGATCGGAGCAGTAGAACACACCGTCGGTGTAATCGGTCAGGATCACCGCGTGGGGCTGGCGGCGATCATAAAGAACGATGCCTTCCGGGTGCTCGGCGAGGATCTGGATGAGGGCCTCGGTCTTGGCGGCCCTGCCGGAAGGAAGGGTGGCGTAGCCCACGTGCATCGCATTGTATGTAAAACTGTGGGACAGACCGCCGGACCATGCCGTGCTCTTGATGCTGTTCTCGGTCACATCGACCCAGCCGTCCAGCCCATCCAAGTAAGCGCGGCGGCGGAGCATCATGGCGGCGGAGGCCAGTGTGCAGGTGCCGCCCCGGCTCTGCTTGAAGTAGAACCCGACGTCCACGTTCAAGTCCACGGCCAGCGCGGCGGGCAGCAGCGTCAGTATCAATGCCAGCGTCATCATCAGTGCCGACAGTTTTTTCCATGCGTGGTGCGGTGCAGTTTCCACCTTTTTCATCTCCCTTGAATTTCGTCGTCATTCACTGGTGTAAAGTATACCAGCCTGTTACACTTTTGTAAACACTTCCTTCGCATTTTTCTCAATATTTACACGTTTTGGTCACAATTCAAAAGCACCTTGCACAAAAGGCAGGGGTGGGCTTTGTGGGTTTTGGACAAAGGCGCTGTCTCGCCTCTGGCGGGTCTGCCCTCTTCCTACCGAAAGCATCTGCGAAACAAAGGCCCTGCGGCCACGTCAGCGGGCTTGCCCTCTCCGTCATCGCTAACGCGATGCCACCTCTCCCAAAGTGAGAGGTTT
>CAVKCU010000326.1:0-11575 GCA_963654645.1 Clostridiales bacterium
CGGCAGGATCATATAGGGCACATAGTTGTACACCATGCCCAGCACCACCGCGCCGGAGGTATTCAGCATGGTATAGGGTCCCAGGCCAAACAGGCCCAGCACCGCGTTGACGGGGCCATTGACACTCAGCAGGCCCATCCAGGCATAGGTACGGAGCAGGAAATTCATCCACATGGGCAGCATGACCAGCATCAGCATGATGTGCTGCTTGTTCACCCGCAGGCGGGAGAGGAAGTAGCCCACCGGGAACGCAATGACCAGGCAGATGACCGTAGCGATCAGAGCCAGCAGCAGGCTGCGGGCAAACACCGAGCTGTAGCCGCTGATGGACACCAGATTGTCCAGCGTAAAATGGCCCTCGCTGTCCGTCAGGGCGTAGTACCCCACGATGAACAGCGGCACCACGGTAAACAGCGTCATCCATACAAAGTACGGGTACGCCAGCTTTTTATCGTAAATCTTCATCATGGCCGCATCACCCCTCGGACCGTGCCATGATGTGGATCTCGTTGGGGCCGATCCGCATCCCGATGGTCTCGCCCGGCGTGCAGGCACGGGTGGAGTGGATGAGCCACTCGCGGCCCTCGCAGTCCACATGCATCTCAAAGTGGACGCCCTTGAAGATCACATCGTTGACCACACCGGTCAGCTGGCCTTCCACCGGGGAGACCACCTCGATATCCTCCGGGCGCACGACCACCTGCACGCTCTGTTCCCGGGCAAAGCCGCGGTCCACGCAGGGGAAGTCCACGCCGGAGAAGGACACCAGAAAGTCCTTGTGCATCACGCCGTCCACGATGTTGGAATCGCCGATAAAGTCCGCCACAAAGGCGTTTTTCGGCTCGTTATAGATATCCTCCGGGGTGCCGATCTGCTGCACCTTGCCGCCGTTCATGACCACGACGGTATCCGACATGGTCAGGGCCTCTTCCTGGTCGTGGGTGACATAGATAAAGGTTATGTTCATCTCGCGCTGCAAACGCTTCAGCTCCAGCTGCATCTCTTTGCGCAGCTTGAGGTCCAGCGCGCCCAGAGGCTCGTCCAGCAGCAGGATCTCCGGCTCGTTGACCAGACTGCGGGCGATGGCCACGCGCTGCTGCTGGCCGCCGGACATCTGGCTGATGCTGCGGCGCTCAAAGCCTTTCAGGCCCACGACCTCCAGCATATCGCGCACCTTGCGGCGGATGGTTTCTTCGTCCATTTTTTTCAGCCGCAGGCCAAAGGCCACATTCTCAAACACGTTCAGGTGCGGGAAAAGGGCGTATTTCTGGAACACCGTGTTCACCGGGCGCTTGTAGGGCGGCACGCCCGTGATGTCCTCGCCTTTGAGCAGGACCTGGCCCGCATTGGGCTCCAGAAAACCTGCAATGAGGCGCAGAGTGGTGGTTTTGCCGCAGCCGGAAGAGCCCAGCAGCGTCACAAACTCTTTGTCATGGATGTCGAGGTTCAGCCCATCCAGAATGCGCTGACCATCAAATTCCACCACGATGTCTCGCAGTGAAACGATCACCGAGTTGTCCATAATTCCATTATCCTCCTTAAACTCAGATACGAAAAAAGACAGGGTATTGCCCCCATCCCTCGTACCAGGGTGACCCAGCCCCGCACAACATCCATGACAACCGTAATATTGCGCAGTTATTCTGCCCTGTCCCGTCTATCTTAATCAATCCTTGCCAAAATGTCAATCACTCTGCCGATGTTTGCCGAAACTTTACATCCCGCAACAAAAAAACATGCGCCGCACCGGAATTTTGGTGTGGCGCACGCTGCGTGATCTTATTCAGGTTTCAATGCGTTTTCCGGCAGCAGAAGCGCCTGCACCGTGCTCTGGTCCACGGTATAGAGGGAACCATCCCCCTCCACCATCAGGTAATAGCCGTCCATGCCGCTGGCGTAGCGCAGGGTGACGGTTTTTTCCGCCGTGGTCACCTGCACTGTCACCAGCGGGGTGTCAAACCCGGCCGCGGCCGGGTCGGCGCCATCCGCAGGGGTGATCTGCCCGCTGACATAACTGCTGAGCGCCGTGAGGATGGCATCCGTTTTGTCCGTGTCGAGGTCTGCCGTGGGGTCATCTTCCAGCCGCCAGACCGTCTGATAGGCGGTGCTGTCCGAGGCCGCCTCGCTTGTGCCGCTGTCCGCACTCTCCACCGGCTCCGACATGGCTTTCAGGGAGACCGTCTCTCCATCGGCCAGCGTATAGGAGACTGCCTCGATGGCCGAGCTGGTGAGCCCCGCCGGGCTGAACGCGCCAAAAAGGGCAGCTTTGTCTTTCAAAAAGCAGTTCAGCTTGGAGGATGCCACCGTATACACAGCGCTCTCCCCTGTCTTTTGCAGGTAGACATCCCCCGTGACGGCATTCCGGGCTCCGAATCCCAGTGTTTCCTCGCCGCTGTCCGTGGTGATGGTCACGGTGGCCTGCGGGCTGGAGAAGCCGTAGTCCTCCCCGGCTGCTTCCTGCAACTCACGTTTGGCGTTCAGCGCCGAAACGGCGGTCAGCATGGCGTTGCAGGAAGATTCGTCCAGATGGTAGTCCGGGTCTTCCGCCAGAGACCAGCTTCCGTCGGCATACGCCAGCGTCAGGGTTCCGCTCCGCGCTTCCATTTGGATCTTCCGGACTGTATCCGACGGGATGGCCAGCACCGGGATGCTGCCGTCGGCTGCTTCACTGGCAGCCTGTTCGGCTTTCCGGTTGGATGCCGTCAGCACGGCCAGCGCGATGCCCGCCAGCACCACAAGGCCCAGCAACAGCAGCAAAACGGCGGTTTCCGGTTTCTTTTTCAGGTACTGCATCTGCTCTGCCCCCTTACTTGCGGCGGCGCAGCAGGACCACAACGGCACCTGCCGCCAGCACCGCAGCGGGCAGAACGATGACAAAAGTCAGGCCCAGCGCCACAGAGGTGGAGTTGGACACTTCCAGCGGGGCTGCCTCCAGCGCCTTGGATTCGATGAGGGTCGTGCTCTCCTCAAAAGCCAGCGTGGTGGCGCAGGCCTGCAGGAATGTCACGTTGCCGGGCAGCACCTGATAGATGCCCTCGTTGTCCAGATTGCCGCAGTCGATCCAGATGACTTCCGCTTCGGTGTTCTCATTGCGGGCGTAGGCCGCCAGCGTGAACGGGCCGTCCGGGTCGCCGTCCTCCTGCGTAAGGGTTGTCATCTCATAGCCCGCCGTCTTGCTGTAGGCCTCAGCGGAGGTGGTCAACAGAGCTTCCGAGATCACGTCTTCTGTCTCGGTCAGGGCGATGCCCTGGGCCATCTGAAGCAGGACACCGCGGTTTTTGTCCACGTTGTCCAGCACGCCGCTCTCCACCGCAGAGGCGTAATCCGGCAGCAGATAGGTGGGGTAGCCGTTCATATAATGGCTGCTGTCCCCCTCCACCACCAGGCCCTCCGCGCGGGAAAGACCAAACTCTGCCAGCAGGGCATCCAGATTGGGGGTGCGGTTGTAGCTGTCCGTGGTGATCAGCAGCTTACCGCCCCGGCTCAGGTAGCCGCGCAGGTCGCTCATCTCGTCCACCAGTGCCCCGGCGGAAGCAAAATCCTGCACAGGATTGTTGATGATGAGCAGGTCACAGTCTTCCGGGATGCTGTCCGAGAGCATATCCAGCCCGGTGAGGGTCAGGTTCTGGTTTTCCAGCGCGCTGGTCAGGGTATCCGTCAGCGTCTGCTCCCCGTGGTTGGTGGTGTAGTAGGCGTGATGTTCTTCCCCGCTGGTCAGGCGGTAGATGGCCGAGGTGATCTTGTTTTCCCCGTCAAAGGTCACGCTGGAAGTACCTGTGAGGTAATAGTTGCTGTAGTCTTCTTCGTAGAGGTCCGCGGCATCCAGCACTGTGCTGTTTTCGCCGCAGACCAGAATGAGGCTTCCATTGGTCACATCCGTGGCCCCATACTGGGTGGCAAAGGTCGGGTAGAGGGCCGGGTCTTTCAGCTCCCAGCTCAGGTGGCTGCTCTCCGCCGCGTAGTGATCCAGCAGCTTGGAGATGATGACATCCTCGTTGCCCGTCTCCGCCAGATAATAAATTTTAACGTCCTGGGTCAGGTTTTTGACCACCTCAATGGAGTTGTCGCTCAGGGTGTAGAGCCCCGCCTCCGAGAGGTCCCACTCCGTATACCGGGACGGGATGGCCCGGACGATGAGGTTGAGCAGAATGACCAGCACCAGTACCAGCGCCGTGACCGCTGCGGAATAGACTCCGCTGCGGAAGATTTTGCTGGCCGCCTCGCTTTTCTTCCGCTTGTTCCAATTCAATTCCATACCGCTTTCCTCCTTTCAGTTCCAGCGGCGCTTCTCGATGCTCTGCGCCGTAAAGAACAGGAACAGCCCCGTCACCGAGAGGTAATACACCAGCGTCGGGAGAGAAAAACTGTTGTTGACGAATTCTTCAAAGGGGGTAAACAGGCACAGAGCGCTCAGCACCGTGCTGAACGCGCTGGTCAGCCAGGCGCTCTTTAAGAGGAAGAGGCCGGACAGCCCCATGCAGAGGGCCGCGAACAGCAGGCACCCCAGTGTAAAGCTCCGGGTGCGCAGCCCCACCAGCACGGAGGCGGCTCCCGCCAGCCCGGTAAAAACCGCCAGCGCCACGGCACTGCCCGCGTTGAACATGGTGCGCAGGCTGGGCATCATGTAGGCCAGCAGCAGCACTGCCACGCCCATAACGGCGGCAATGATCTGGTTCTCCGTCAGACCGGAGAGGAACTCCCCGATGGCGATGGCCGCACAGCCCAGCAGAAAATAGCACAAAAGGCCCGCGAAATTGGCCGCCAGTGCCGTGGTGGTGCTGCCCAGCCCCCACAAAATCAGGATCATGACGGCATCCACGAGGCAGGGAATCGCAAAAATGACCGCCATGGCAAAAAATTTGCCCAGCACGATGCCCCATACCGACACCGGGCTGGTAAGAAGAAGCTGATCGGTGCGGCTGCGGCGCTCCTCGGCCAGCGAGCGCATGGTGAGCACCGGGATATAGAGCAGCAGGATAAAAATGGTGCGGTAGAGCGTGTAGTAGCTGAAATCCGTCATGCCATAGCCCAGATCCAGCGCCAGAAAGTAAAGCCCGGAGGTTGCCAGCAGAAAGGCCGTGAGCACATAGCCCATCATGCCATGGAAATAGCTTTTCAGCTCCCGTTTAAAAATCGCTGTCATGGGGTTCCTCCTCTTCTTCCGGGTCGGTCTGTGCCCCGGTCAGGGCCAGGAAGACTTCTTCCAGGCTTCTGCCGTCCGCGGTCAGCTCCTGCAGGGTGCCGGAGGCCGCCAGTTTGCCTTTGGAAAGGATGAGCACCTGCTGACAGACCGCCTGCACCTCGCTGAGGATATGGCTGGACAGGATGACCGTATGGGCCTTGCCCAGCTCCCGGATGAGTTTGCGTATTTCAATGACCTGCGCCGGGTCCAGGCCCACGGTCGGCTCGTCCAGAATGATGATCTTTGGGCTGCCCAGCAGGGCCTGTGCAATGCCCACCCGCTGTTTATAGCCCTTGGACAGGCTGCGGATGAGCCGGGGCAGCACTTTTTCCAGCCCCGTCCGCCGGGCGGCACGGAGCACCTGCTCCTTGCGCTGGGCACGGGGGACTTTTTTGAGCTCTGCCACAAAGTTCAGGTACTCCCCCACCGTCATTTCCGGGTAGAGGGGCGGCTGCTCCGGCAGGTAACCCACGCAGCCCTTGGCCTCGTCGGCCTCCTCCGGCAGCGGGTGTCCCGCCACCGTTACCTGCCCGCTGGTGGCCGAGAGATACCCGGTGAGGATATTCATAATGGTGGACTTGCCCGCGCCGTTGGGCCCGAGCAGACCGTAGATCTGGCCATCCTCCACCGTGAACGAGACATCGTCCACCGCCAGATGACCGCCGTATTTTTTGGTGAGATGGGATACTTCGATCACAGAATAACGCTCCTTATCTCAGAATCTTGTGCTTTATTGTTGGTATATTCTAGGATATAAATGTGTTCAAAATAAGGCAAAGAAGTGTAAACTCCGCAAGACGCCCCATTGCGGCAGAAAACGACGCCCGCACAAAACAAAAAGCGCCGCTCCCCGCAGGGAACGACGCTGAGAAAAGACCAGTAATTACTTACGGCCGAAGCGCTTGTTGAAGCGCTCAACACGTCCGCCAGTGTCAACCAGCTTCTGCTTACCAGTGTAGAAGGGATGGCACTTAGAGCAAACTTCGACGTGGATCTCGGGCTTGGTGGAACGAGTCTTGATGACGTTGCCGCATGCGCAGGTGATGGTGCAGTCAACGTAGTTCGGATGGATACCCTGTTTCATTCTTTTCACCTCATTTCTGGTTCTGACTTATTGGGGCCATATTTAATGTATGTGCCCATCACAACCTTCAATATCGGCTACCCCGTCGAGCGGCCTTGGAAACGATTGCCTTACTATTATAGCACGAATCAGCCGGAATGCAAGAGGGAAATTTAAGTTTTTTACAGTTTTTGCAGCGTCCAGCCCTTTTTTGCTGCCAGCCGCTCTAGCTCCCGGTAGGAAAGCCGCAGCTGCGCGATGTTGAAGCCCGGCAGCTCCGCAAGGCAGCTGCCGTCCTGTGCCCGGTGCAGCAGCTTGCGCACCGGCAGTTCCTGTTCTCCGTCCAGCGTATCCAGCCCGGTTACATATTCTCCACACCGGGGCAGCGGCTGCTGCCAATCGATGGTTTTGCAGACCCTTGCAAGCGTAAGATGGTTGCAGGTCACCGTCTGCAGAAATTCCAGTTTCATGATGTCCTCCCCCTTTGCGCCGGAGATTCGCTGCAGCGCCCGGCACGACACCATGATATAACATTTTGTTTTATATGTCAATATAACATTTCGTTATGCCTATACTTTACCTCAAATAAAACTTTTGAGGTAAGCGCCATGTATCAACGCATCCGGGATCTGCGGGAGGATCGTGATCTGCTGCAAAAGGATGTTGCGGCGTATCTGAAATGCACACAGGTCTGCTATTCCAATTACGAGACCGGCAAACGGGACATTCCCACCGATGTGCTGATCCAGCTCGCCTTTTTCTACCACACCAGCACCGATTATATCCTTGGTCTGACGGACGACAACGCCCCTCCCATCCCTCGCAAAGCATAAAACTGCCCCCGAAGCAGCGCGGTCTTGCGCGGTCTGCTTCGGGGGCAGTCTGTTTTGGTACTATTATAAGGTTACTGCTTTGCGCTTTCCGGGGCGACTTCAAAGTCGATCTTGCCCAGATTGACGTCCGCACGCACGATGGTGATCATCATGGTATCGCCCAGATTCCAGTTCTTGCCGGAAACGGGATCGGAAAGGCGCACGCCCTCGGTGAGCATGGTGCCGGTGGCGGTCAGGCTGGAGGCGGGCACAAAGCCCTCCACGCCGTTTTCCAACTCGATGAACAGGCCGCGCTGGGTCACGCCGGAAATGCGGCCCTCGTAGCACTCGCCCAGATGGCGGCGGGCATACTCGGCCTTGTAGCAGTCCTCGGCCTTGCGCTCGATCTGCATGGCGATCACCTCGCGCTCGCTGGCCTGCTTGCTGACGTCCTCAGCAAACTCGCTGTAGCGCAGGATCATGGTGTCCTTATCCGTGCCCTTGAGCTGAGCAGTCATGATGCGGTGGATTGCCAAGTCCGGGTAGCGGCGGATGGGGCTGGTGAAGTGGGCATAGTCCTGCAGCACCAGACCGTAGTGTCCCTTGGGCTTTTCCTCGTACACAGCTTTGGACATGCAGCGCAGCATACCAACATTGATGATCTGCTCGTAGGCAGTGCCGCGCACGCCCTCCAGAATGGCGCTCAGCTCCTTGGGAGTGGGCACATCCTTGGCAAAGTGGTCGTTGACGCCGCAAGCCTGCAGCAGACCATGCAGACGCTCCAGCTTTTCGGCGTTGGGCTCCTCGTGCACACGGTACACAAAGGGGATCTGCTTCACCCGGGCAAAGTGGGCGGCGCACTGGTTGGCCAGCAGCATGAACTCCTCGATCATGGCCTCGCTCTCGCCGGAGGTGCGCTTTTTCACGTCGATGCAGTGGCCGTCCTCATCGAGGATCAGCTTCACCTCGCCGCTCTCGATATCCATGCAGCCGCGCTCCTTGCGCAGGCGGGCACGGTGGCCGTACAGCTCCTTCATGGCGGGCAGCTGCGCCAGCACCTCGTGGTACTTGCCGGTCAGCTCGTCGTCGGCGTTCCCTGCCAGCAAAACGTTGATCTCGGAGTACACGCCCTTGACACGGCTGCGGATGACAGACTTGACAAAGCGGTAATCGGTCAGGTTGCCGTCCTTATCCAGCCGCATCAGGCAGGAGAATGCCAGCCGCAGCACGCCCTCGTTCAGGCTGCAGATGCCGTTGGACAGCTGCTTGGGCAGCATGGGCACCACCTGATCGGCATAGTAGACGCTGGTAGCGCGGCTGAAAGCCTCGTTGTCCAGTTCGGTGCCGGGCTTGACGTAGTTGGAAACATCCGCGATGTGCACGCCCAGCTCAAAACCGCCGTCCGGGGTCTTGGTCAGGCTGATAGCATCGTCGATATCCTTGGTCTCGGCGCTGTCGATGGTAAAAATAGGCAGGGCGCGCAGGTCCATACGACCCTCGCAGTCCGCAGCGGACACCTCGGCGTTGTCCAGCTTTTTGGCCTCGTCCCGCACCTTGTCCGGGAAGCGGCTGCGGATATCCTGCGCGTAGAGCAGTGCCTTTGCACAGCGCTTGGCTTCGTCACAGCTGCCAAAGCGCATTGCCACGCCCACGCGGTGATCCTCCTGACGGTTGCCGCGCAGCAGGATCTCCACTGCCACCTTGTCGCCGTCCTTGGCGCTGCCCTCGCAGTCCCGCATGACCTGCATGGAGATGGCGGGGCAATCGTCCGGCACGAATTTCAGGCGGCCCTCCATGCGGTGCATGGTGCCCACCAGAGCGTTCTTTTCTTCCAGAACAGCAAGGATCTCGCCCTCATCGCTGCCCTCCACCCGGGGGTGTGCAAACTTTTCCACCAGTACCTTGTCGCCGGGCATAGCGCCGCGGGTGAACCGACCAGGGATAAAAATATCGCTGGTACCGTCTTCCAGCATGACAAAGGCAAAGTTTTTGCCCAGCTTTACCACCTTGCACAGCAGCGCCTTGTCGGCACGACCGCTGCGCACGGTGAAGAACACGCCCTGACGCTGGCAGATGACGGCCTCGTGCACCAGCTGGTCCACAGCCTCCATCACCTTGCGGTCTGCGCCGCGATCCCCGCCGAATTTATTCTTCAGATCCTTTACGGTGCACGGCTGATTCTGGATCGCGTGCTCAATTTTATCGCGCATTGCCATAAAATATTTTCTCCTTCACTTCCGTGGCTGTGCATCTCCTGCGGAGCACAGCCCTGCCTTGGGACGGGCGCTTTCCCCTGTCCCCTCTTTGCGGCAGCCCGCAGAACCGGCTGCCCGCACTTTTTTCTGCACAGAAAAACAGCCCCGTCCGTTCACGGGGCTGCAACGCCTTCTCAGCCTGCCAGACGGCCTGCAAACAGGCAGGCCAGAATAGCGACCACAAAGAACACCACGCCTGCAATGCGGGTGACCTTAGCCAGCATCTGATCCGCCGGGGTCAGACGTGCATTGTTGGCACCGCCCACGCTGCCGTTGATGGCACCGGACAGACCCTGACCGTGGGTGTGCTGCATGAGGGTGAGTAAAACGATGACCAGCGAAGCCACCAGCAGAATGGCACCGCCAACAATTTCGATAACAGACATGAATCGTAACGCTCCTTTATTTGTAAATACGGAAATCCACGCAAAAATACAACTATATAGTAGCATAACAAAGCCAAAATTGCAAGCGGAATCCGCGCATTTATCCCGCTGCTTCCAGCGCGGTGCACACCTGCGCAAAGATGGCTGCACCGGAATACGCGGTGTGCACTGCACCGTCCTGCAGCACCACAATGGTGTAGCGGGGCTTTTCTGCCGGCCAGAACCCCGCAAACCACAGGTTGCAGCGCTCGGTGCCCTCCGGGGTGAACTGCCCGGTCTGGGCGGTGCCGGTCTTGCCGCCTGCCCCGCCGGAAAGCCCGGCGGCGTCCTGTGCGGTACCCTGCTGCACTACCTGTACCAACATGGCGCGCAGAAGCGCTGCGCTCTGCGCTGAGAGCACCCGCCGCCCCCGGGAGTGGCTGAGGCTCTCTACCGGCTGGCCGGTGGTCTCGTCCAGTGTGGCTTGCAGCACATAGGGAGCACGGTATATGCCATCCGCCGCAATGGTGTTGAACAGCGCCGCCACCTGCAGCGGAGCAGCCAGCAGACTGCCCTGCCCAAAGCTGAAATTCGCCAGCTGCCCGCTTTGTGCCAGCTCCTGCGGGGTGGGCAGCTGCCCGCCCTCGGCGGCAAGCCCTTCTGCCAGTAACAGGCTCTGTCCAAAGCCGAAAGCCTTGGCGGCGTCCAACAGTTTTTCCGCGCCCAGCTGCTGCCCCAGACGGATAAAATAGCCGTTGCAGCTTTTTTCCAGTGCGGCGGCAAGGTCTACCTGCCCATGCGGCACCCCGCCCGCGCAGCGGAAAATTTGCCCATCTACCACTACCGCGCCGGTGCACTCGAAAACCGGCTGCAAGCCCGCTTCCAGCGCAGCCGCCGCCAGCACCGGCTTGAACACCGAGCCTACTGCATAGCTCTGCAGCGTCCGGTTCAGGAAGGGGCTGTTCTCTGCCTGCAAACTGTCGGCAAGGTGCTCCGGGTCGTAGCCCGGCACGCTGACGCTGGCGCGCACCGCCGCTGTGGCAGTATCCAGCACCAGAATGCAGCCGCTCGTCATGGTTCTTACCGCCACCGCTTCCGCCGCCCGCTGCACCGGGCGGGAGATGGTCAGCTGCACACCCAGCGCTCCGCTGTCGGCGGGCAAAAGCTCAGGTGTTTCTCCGGTGCGCAGCGTACCCTGCGCCGTCACGGCGCAGACAAGGCTGCTGTGCTCCCCTGTGCCGAAAAGCACGCCATCCAATGCTTTTTCCAGCCCGGCAGCGCCGTGGCCTGTGCTATCCAGATAGCCCAGCAGATGCTGACACAGCGGCACCGCCGCATACCGCCGGGCAGTGGGGTAGCCGGTCAGTCCAAGGCGAGCGGGGTCGCAGTTCACCTCCAGCAAAAACGGAGCGGCGCGGCTGCGGCTGCGGTACAAAAGTGCCTGCCCGGCGGCATCAGTGCTGGCATACAAGCGGTCGTAATTCCCCTGCCCGGGAAAGCACAGCACCTGCCAGCGTTCCTCTAACCCGGTGAGCAGCCGCCCCTGCGCATCGTAAAAGTTGCCCCGCCGGGCGGGCAACTGTAAGGTGACCGTGCTCTGTGCCGCCGCCCGCGCAGCATAGGCGTGGTGCTGTGCCAGCAGATACAACCGGCACAGCACCACCATAAACCCCAGCAGCAAAGCAGCATACACCGCCAACACCCGTTTGCCGGACATTCCCGCGCCCCCCTTTCCGTATGGTTAGGGTGGGCAGCAGGGGCGCGGGGTATACATAAAAAGAGGCGGAACCTCTCGGAAAAGAAGTTCCGCCTCTCGGGCGTATCTTATTATGATCGGTACGGCTTAGTACATGCCGCCCATGTCACCGCCGGCAGGTGCGGCGGGAGCCGGGGGTTCC
>CAVKCU010000327.1:0-9156 GCA_963654645.1 Clostridiales bacterium
CTTTTTTGTCATGGGCTTATGGTGCGACCGGGAGGATTCGAACCTCTGGCCTTCCGGGTCGGAGAACTACGACAGGGCGGTATAGACTGGCGTTGGAACGTAAATTATGTTGGTTCTGCACAGTGGCCTCCAAAACAAGAAAAAGCCCATTGTTGGTTGTCACAATAGGCTTTTCCGATATTTTGCAGCACCACTGCACAGTAGTGGTCAAATGGTGGTCAAAGAATGTAAAATAAAACGCAATAGAGTACCACTATTCCCGGTATATGACCCTTGCTTTAGCATCTTGCTGTTTTCCTATATAAACCCGTTCATTATGTTCAATTCCAAAAATGCTTGTGCATTTAATTGTCATGTTCATGCAAAAATATCCCAAAGAGTTTGTCCAACTTTCCCAACGATTTCTATAGACATCCTCAGCGAAATATATATCGAAAGCAAGTTTCTTCATCATCAATCTGTGGCTTATTCTGCTTGCAAATTTTAAATTACTTCATATTTCCATTGCAAGTATCCATAATTTTCGTCCATAAAGTGGGCCAAAAGCTGAAATCACTCCAGCGGCCGGGGATAAGCCAGCCGGGCAGGGTTTGCAGAAAATGGGGTACCGCCCACGCAAATGCCAGTGCTAAAGCAAACAGGGCTGCCCCGTGCAAGACACCGGGCAGGGCACAAATAAAGCGCAGCAACAGCACGACCAAAGCCAGTCCGACAATCAGGGCAGGCAGGGCACACGCTGCTTGAGCCAGCCATGCCTTTTGGGGGCCGTAAGTGATGGCGGTGATCTTTCCGGCACCGGTTGCTGCGGCCCACTGTTCGGCGTCCGTTTTGGGGGTGTCGGGCGAAAGACCCCGCAGCGCCGCGTGGGTAAAGCCGCTTTGCGCCGGATAAAGAAGCGTTTTGCTTTTACTTTTAAACACGCCGGAAATGAAATACTCGGTACGGTCCAGTGCAACAGTCAAGCCCATAATATCATAGCTGCCAAACAGTGTCCACGCCAGCGTCGAAGAAATCGCGCACTGCTGTCCTACGACACCGGGTGCTGTGCCCTGAAGATATTCCACAGGCAGACAGTCCTGCGCTGTACCGTCAAAGCCGATACAGGTCACATCTTCCGCTGTGCGGTCAGAATCTGCCGAGACCGCTGCTGCTTTCTCGCTCCAAAAGCTGGCAGTAACGGCTTGAGTGTTGGCATTACTTTTTTCCCATTCCCGTGCAGCGGCAAGCTGCCCGGCTGTAAGCGGGGAAGACAGGGTCACCGTCACGGTTGGGTTCTGCTGTACAATATGCGCTGCGCGGGTCTGCAAAAGCAGCTGCAAAACTACCAGCAATACTGCCGCAACCGCCCAACCTCTTTTACGATGCATCATGGATCTTCACCCGGTCCCCGGCCTGCACGGCCCGCGTACTGCTGACAATGACCTGTGTATCGGCGTCCAGCGCACCACTGACGGCGGCGGTGGTATCGCCCGTTTCCACCACCGTGACAGGCAGCGATACTACGATATTCTGCTGACCCAAGATTGTGGCTTTTTGTTCGATAGCCAGCACATAGCAGCCGGTATTATCTTTATGTACCGCGCTGGCCGGCAGCACACAGGGCCGCTTTTCACCCTGCACCGTGGCCGATGCGTTGGCAGCACCGGCACACCATGCCCCTTTGGACAAGGTGCATTTTGCTGTAACGGTGCCGTTTTCATCCGGGGCCGAAAGGCTCTGCACGGCGGCATCACAGCTTGCGCGGCTCTGGCTCAGGTGCAGTACAGTGCCAACTGAAACAAGGTTGGCTTGAGATTCTTCCAAAGGAATTTCGGCGGTAAAATCGGCATCTGCAGCCAGCTGGCCGCCCACGGCAGGGGAGGGCTGCCCAACCACGAGATCCAGCGACACAAGGGTGCCATCACTGGGGGCAGTCAGTGTGCCGCCCGCCTGCTGCACGGCAAGCAAGGCATCCAGTTCGGCCTGCAGGGTTTCGGCATCAGAGGCCGTTACAGCAGCAGCGGCGCGGTCCAGTGCGTTCTGTTTTTCCGTGGTTTCCTGCTCTTTCTCCAGCGTGTGCAGTGCGGTGTTGCGGTTATCCTCGGCACTTTGGGCGGCGGAAAGTGCCGCATTGTTGGCATCTTCGGCGGCTTTTTGGGCGCTGTACAGGGCATCCTCCGCAGCTTCCAGGGCAGCGGCGGCGTTTTCTACGGCGGCCTGTTTTTCAGCGTCGTCCGCATAGCCGGCATTGCGGGCTTTTTCCAGAGCGGCAGCAGCTTCGTCCCGCTTGGTCTGGGCACGGGAAACGCTCTCTTCACCATCGGCGTAGATTCTGTGTGTTTCCTCGTAGGCACGTTCTAATTGCTGCTGGGCGAGCTGGGCGGCGTAGGGGTCGGCGGTGTCTCCCGCCGTTTGTTGTGCGGCCTGGGTCCGGGCCTGCTGCAACGCGGCCCGCTTGGCGTTTACGGCGCGGTCCACTTCAGCGGCATCAAACACGGCCAGCGTGTCCCCGGCCTTGACGGTCTGCCCCGCCTGCACGGGTACTGCCATGACCAGCAGACCCGCGGGCACTGTAAAAGGTGTGCCGCCCGCAAAGCTGACCGTGGCCGTAGTGCGCACGCTTTTTGTCACATTGCCGGAGGACGGCCTCTGCACCGTCACGCTGGCCATGGCTGCCCCTGCTGTACCGCGGGCCAGCAGTGTCAGCACCAGCAGCAGTGCAAAAAAGCGGACAATCCACCCAAGCCGCTGGCGCTGGCGTGGGTCCATCCCGGTAAGCAGTTCGATAGGTCCTCATCCTTTCACGGCTCCGGCCAGGATCCCCTGTTCCAGATACTTTTGGCCGAAAGCAAAAATCAGTACGGCGGGCAGCAATGCAAACAGGCTGGCCGCCATGGTCAGTGCCAGGTCGCGGGTAGTATCGGTCAGATAGAGTGACAGCGACCAAAGCGACTGTGTTTTTAAAAAGGTCATAGGCTGTTCCAGCGCATTCCAGGCATCCAGAAAGCTCATGGTCAGCGCAGCCAGGATACCGGGCAGCCCCACTGGCAGGCCGATTCGCGCAAACTGCTGCCACGGGGTCGCGCCATCTATAGCGGCAGCTTCCAGCAGCGGCAGAGGAACAGCGTCAAACCCGCGCTGCATCACAAATACGGGAAATGTGCTGAATGCCCCCGGCAGAATGACCGCCCAGACAGTATCCATCAGTCCCAGGTGGTTTATCGTCAGATAGGCAGGCACCATAGTGACCTGGAACGGCAGCAACATTAAAATAAGGTACAGCCCCCGCACGGCCCCGCGCCCGCGAAATTTCAAGCGGGAGAGTGCCCATGCGGCGGGAGCACCCACGACCAATTGACCAGCCAACTGCGGAAATGTCTGCAGGCAGGTGTTCCAATAGGTGGTAAAGTATTCCGGTGTGTCCAGCAGCAGCTTGACAGCAGGTTCCAGCGTAGGGTAGCTGGGCAGCAGGGTCCACGCAGCCTGCCCGCTGCCGGAAAGCGCCGGGCCGATGGTCGCTGCCAGCTCCTCCGAGCCGGTCAGCGTGCCCATCAAAAGGAACCATAGCGGGAACCATACGAGCAGGACGAATGGGAAAAGCAGAATTTTTTTTAGAGCCGTTTTATGCATACCGCGATCACCGCCCCCAGCGCCCCTGCCATCAGGATTGCTGCGGCGCTCAGCCTTGGCAGATCCAGTGCCAGGAACCAGTTGTTGAACAAATGCTGCAATAAATAGATGCTTTTTTCCGGGTAGGCCCCGGCCACCAGATAGGCTTCGCGGAAAACTTTAAAGGTGTTCAGCAGACTCAGCACCAGCGTGACGGCCAGTGTGGGCAGCAGGTTGGGCAGGGTAATGGCTGTAAACTGCCGCCACCCACTGGCACCATCCACGGCAGCGGCCTCGTACAAGTCTGTGGAGATGCTGTCCAGCCCGCTGGACCAAAGGATGCTGTCATAGCCGATGTTTTTCCACAGATAAGTACCGATCAGCACCCAGAACGCAGCATCCGTGCCCATAAAGTCACAATGGGTGCCAAAAGTTCCGTTCACAAGGCCGTTTTGGGCAAACAATACTTTCCAGAGCAGTGCAAGGCTTGCCACCGGCAAAGCCATGGGCAGCAAAAAGGTCGTGCGGCAGACCTCGGCCCAGGAGGTATTTTTTAAGCCTTTCGCCCGTAGCGCCAAAGCCAGTGCCAGACTGAGCGCCAGCAGCAGCGGAACGCATACTCCGATAAACCGCACCGTATTTTCCACCGCCAGTCGGAACGCATCGTTGCCCAGTACCGCCGTATAGTTGGCAAGGCCCACAAAGTGTCGCCCCATCGTGTCGGTCACGCTGCGGCGCACCGTCTCCACAAAGGGGGCCAGCACAAACAGGGTGACACCGCACAGGCTGGGGGCCAGAAACAGCCAGGGCGTAGGGTCCGGGTGTTTGTTTTGTCTTTTCTGCATACAATTTTTTCCTGCAAAGCGATGCGCGGGGCAGCATGGCCGCTCCGCGCACCGATGTTACTTTTGTTCTGCCAGATACAGCGCCAGATCACTCTGCACACCCGCCACAGCGGCGGCCACGTCCTCGCTGCCGTCAATGATGGCCTGGGCATGGTTTATAAAGTTCTGCTGCAGCATCACCGGGAACAATACAGGTGTGGTGCAGTTGGCGTAGAAGGCATCCAGGTCGCCGACATACGCGCCGGTCACTTTACCCGTTTTTGCGCCGCTTACCGTCGCTTTGACGGCATCGAGTTTTTCCCGCAGGCAGTCCGCCCGCACCGTTGTACCATCGGAGCAATACTGGCTTTGCACATCGGTGCCGAAGAACGCAGCGGCCAGCCCCTTTGCGGCATCCGGATTTTTGCTGTTGGCATTCACGCCCACCAGTACCTGCGGGTTATAGGCACCCTGCGTCAGGCCGGGCATCGGGATCATATCCACGGGAACGGCCTCGGCATCCGCATCAAAAATATCGTTGGTGCGCGCCATTGCAATGACGGCGTAGGGGGTGGCAACATCCATCCAGCCGAATTTGGCGCGGCTGCAGGTGCTGTACTCGTCCTGCTGTGCATCGATGATGACACTGTCCGCGTTGTCGTAGCTCTGGGAAGATGCACCGTTCATCTCGGTGTTGATATAGTCAGCCATGCCATAGTAGTCGGCAGTTGTTTTCACAAAGGTAAATATCTTGGTCAGGGCGTCTGCATCCAGTGCGCCGTCGTGCAGCAGGGCATTGGCACTGGAAGGCAGGAGCAGCTTCGCGAAGTCAACGCCGCTGGCCAGCGCCAGAGCATACTTCTGGTCATCGGGCAGAGCCGTGTAATATTCATCGCTGTACTGCTCGGTGTCGGGGCGGGGTGCAGCGGCCAGCACGGCGTCCTGCAGGTCGTTCAGGTCGGTCAGGCCGTCCAGCGTGCCCGCGTCACCACAGAGTGCCGGGACGATGAACCGCGCAGGCAGCACATAGGCCCTGCCATCGGTCATAAACGGATCGATGATATTGCTCTGCAGCGCATCCAGCGGCACGGTGTCACTCATGTCAGCCAGCATTCCCTTATTGATATAGGTCGTGTAGTCGACACGATCCAGAAGCAGCACATCAGGCCCTTCCCCGGCCAGCAGTTCGGTGTTCAGCTGGGTCAGCGCATCGTTGATGGCGGCGCTGACATCATCGGTGTCGGTCTGCACGGCGGTTTCAAAGGTAACGTCCACCTCGGGATTGGCTTTTTTGTAGGCGTTCACGGCCAGCCGCGCCGTGGCGGAATCCGCCAATGACCAGACGGTCAGCGTTGTGTCGGCATGGGTGGGCAGCGTTTCGTCATAGTGATAGAAATAGAGATCGCCGTTTCCGCCGCTGTCGCCAAAGAGCAGGACCATAAAGTCCTCCGCCGCCGTGCGCAGCAGAGAGAGCGGATAGTTGCTGGAAATGCTCATCGCTGTGCCCTCGGCAGGGACGACCTGCTCCGGCAGGGTGCCGCCGGGGGCCAGGCGGTAGATGCCGTCCGTGCAGGCGTAATAAGCCGCGCCGTCTGCGTCGCCGGTCAGCGCTTGAGAACTGGTCGCATTGGGGACCGGGTTCAGCAGCTCGGTGCTTGCGCCGGTGGCGGGGTCCAGGGCGTTCAGGATAATATCGCCGGTATTATTGTCAAAGCTCAGGTAAACAAGCTGGTTGCCGACTGTCGTGAGGGAGTTGAGGCTGTACGCCAGATCCTGCGGCAGTGCGGCGGTCGTAACACTGCCGTCAGTCAGGCTGACCTGCACAAAATCCACGGTGTCGCCGTTGGAGACAAAATCCAGCTTATCCCCCTGAAATACAGCTGTGTTGGGGTTGATGCCCTGCTTTACCGTGTCATCCTCTACAACGGTTTTGGTTCCGTCAGGTGCCTGCAGAACCAGCCCGGCATTCTCCCCGTCATAGGTGATAAGCGCCTGCTCACCGTCCGGCGCAACGAGGATCCACGTGACCATCGCATCGCCCACGTCAAACGCTGCAGGTTCCGATGTCCAGTTGGTTCCGTCAGTGCTGGTGCGGCGGGTGTAGTCTTCGATGCTGTCCTCCCCCACCTTGCCGGTGTACAGAACAATCGTTCCGTCCGCCAGCTGCGTCGGGTAAGAGATGAGCTGCTCACCGCCAAGGTCAACGCGGCTCTCGACCCAGCGGCCCATCTGGGTATCGGTGGTGTCTGCAGCGGTCAGGCTGGGAGTGGTGTCCTGCCTGGCGCAGCCTGCCAGACTCAAAATAAATGCCGTGCATAATCCGGCACTGATGATTCGTTTCATAAGTATGTGCCCTCCTTCATCGGGTGTAGCACCAGTATACCGCCCGAATCTTGAATTGTCCTTGAAAAAAGCTGCGGCTTTTCAAGACTGTTTCAAGGTTTGGGGTGTATACTAGAAAGGGAAAAGGAGAATTATGCCATGCGGATTTTATTGATCGAAGATGACCGCGCCCTTTGCACGGCGCTGCTGCCTGCCCTGCAAGCTGCGGGCTATACTGTAGATACCTGCCACGACGGCGCAGACGGCAAAGCCCTTTTGTGCGGCGGCGCATACGATGTCTGTGTACTGGACCGGATGCTGCCCGGGCTGGACGGTCTTAGCCTGCTGCGGGCCGCCCGCGCCAAGGGATGTACCACCCCGGTGTTAATGCTGACGGCCCTGTCCGGCATCAATGACCGGGTGGACGGCCTGGATGCCGGTGCAGACGATTACCTGGGCAAGCCCTTTGACACGCGGGAGCTTCTGGCCCGGCTGCGGGCACTAACCCGCCGCCCCGGCACCACTGCCGAATCTGCCATACGCTGCGGTGACGTGACGCTGGATGCCGCCCAACTGACCCTGAGCGGGCCAAAGGCCGCTGCGGCCCTGACCAAGAGGGAGGCCGATCTTTTAGAGGTACTGCTGCGCACACCGGGGCAGCTGCAGACCCGTGCGGTGCTTTTGGCGCGGGTTTGGGGACCACTGGCCGAAGTTGAGGACGCTAATCTGGACTGTTACATCCATTTTGTGCGGCGGCGGCTGAAAGCCGTAGGCAGTGCGGTAACGATCACCACCGTGCGCGGTAGCGGCTATAAGGCGGAGGTACCGCCATGCTGACTGCACTGCGCCGCCGTTTGACCCTGCTGATGACGGCGCTGACCTCGTTGGTGCTGGCAGGTGCGCTGGTCGTGACATGGAATTATGCCGCCGCCCAGTACAGGACCGCCGCGGAGACGCTGCTCACGCAGAACTTTTCTGCCATCGTTGACCGGCTGGACAGCGCCGACAGCGTAAGTGACGCTTGGCTGGCTGACCAGGAGCACAACAGCGGCTGCCTTTTGTTTTTGTGGGACAACGGTGCCGCGCTGCATTTTGCGGGCACCACGGGCAGCGCCGATGCCCGCAATGCGGTTGAACCTCTGTTAGAAGAAGGTTTGTCCCCCCTGCTGGACACAAGTCTGCATGACAGCAGCGGTGCCGTGCAGCGGCAAAGCGCGGTGTTCACGCTGAACGAATACCGCTGCCACGCAGCCTTGCTGCCGCGCGGCACAGCAGGCAGTTATCTGCTTGTGGCCGCTTTACAGGATATGGGCTTTGTACACCGTCATGCGGTCCAGACAGTTGTGCAGTATGGTGCGATCTGGTTCACTGGCACACTGCTGCTGGCGATCATCAGCTGGCGGCTGACCGGCAAAGCGCTGGCTCCGACGGCATTGGCCATGCGGCGGCAGAAGGAGTTCATCGCCGCAGCCGGGCACGAACTGCGCAGCCCGCTGGCCGTAGTAAAAGCAAGCCTGGACGCTGCGTGCCGCACTCCTGTGACTGAACGCGCCACCCTTTTGCGGAATGCCGAGCAGGAGACGGACCGTATGGCGCGGCTGGTGGAGGATCTGCTGGTGCTGGCCAACGGCGACTTGGATGCCTTGCCGGCCCATCTGCACCCCATCGCACCGGATAACCTCTGCCTAGAAGTATACGATGCGTTTTTCCCGTTGGCGCAGCAGCGCCAACACCCGTTAAGTCTGACCCTGCCGGAGGACAGCGTTCCTTCCATAGAGGCGGACCCGGACCGTGTAAAGCAGCTGCTGGCAATCCTGCTCAACAATGCGTTTGACCACACCCCCGCGGGCACCCCCGTGGAACTGTGCTTGACATACTGTGGGGAAAAAATCACCCTGGCCGTGCAAGACCACGGCCCCGGCATACCGGATGCCGAAAAAGCTCGGGTCTTTGACCGTTTTTACAGCGCTGATCCCAGCCGCACCGACAAGCACAATTTTGGCCTTGGTCTAAGCGTAGCCAAGGAACTAGCCCGGCTGCATCATGCAGACTTGACCGTGACCGACACCCCTGGCGGCGGGGCAAAATTTGCGGTGACTTTTGCGGCAAGGATATCTTAATGCTTGATTGACATCCATAACCGAAAGATGCATCAGCGAACCCTGCTGATGACTATGTACAATACATTAGACGGTGAGCAAACTCTCTAATGAAATCCATCATAGGTGGATTGTCGCCTTGAATTGTGAATGTCGTGTAAACAATTAGCACTTACTGTTGACCGACTGCTAATCTGTGGCGTATACTAGACTTACAGATTTATTCTGTACCAGCACCTTTACAACTGAATACACAGCATAACAGGTACTTTACTTTCCCGGTGGGGCGCACAGCAAGGTCAAGGCAGACCCTAACCCACGGC
>CAVKCU010000328.1:0-8727 GCA_963654645.1 Clostridiales bacterium
GAATCAGAAGGTCGGGAGTTCGAGTCTCTTCCGGCGCACCAAGGTCACTTGCAATCGCAAGTGACCTTTTTTGTTTATATCACCTGCGTTCACCGCCCTTTCAAAGATGGCTTACGTAAGCAGGCTCAGCGTGTCGAAAAATTGCATTTTTGTCTTATTGCGTGTGTAGTAGCCCGTTAAAATTAAAACCTCACCTTTTTCGGCAGGTTTGTAGGGGACGCATATATGCGTCCCGTGCGGTTTACCCGTTATACCGCATTATCGGGACGGCTGCGGCGGGCGGCATATATGCCGCCCCTACAAGCCAACCCATTATATTCATTCTAGTATATGGTCGCGGGCGGGGCATGCCCCGCCCCTACTGGTCCATTAAAACTAAAAGTAAAGCTTTAGAATTACCACGCTACTACATTCTCTATATAGCAAAGTCGATGTTTTTTGACACGCTGAAATGCGCAGCATTGGTCTCACTGAGAAATATGAATGTGCTGGTCCTGCGCTGCACCCTTGACGATCAGGAGCTTGCCAACCTCTCGCTCTCCCGCACCAGCCAGGCGCTGAGCAGCAAGCTGCTTTGACGGATTTCTTTCCTCCAAAAAATCACATTCCTGCCTGTTGAATGTGTAGGGGCGGCCATTGGCCGCCCGCCGGCTTGGCGCAGCAGCGCGTTTTCCGGGAAGGTTTTTCACAGACAAACGGGCACGGACGAGCAATGCTCGCCCCTACAAGAGTTTTTTTATCCCCCGCAGAGGGTCTTTTTCGCTGTTCCCTGCCTTTTACTGCCCGGCCAGCGCGATCTGCTCGCGGGTGATGGGCAGCTCATAGAACCGCTTGTGGGTGGCGTGGTAGATCGCATCGGCCACGGCGGGCAGTGGGGTGTTGATGACCACCTCGCCGATGCTCTTGGCACCGAAGGGGCCGGTGCCCTCGTAGCTGCTCTCAAATACGACATGGATATGCCCGATGTCGTTGCGCGCCGGGATCTTGTACTGCATCAGCGAGTTTTCCTGCGGCATGCCGCGGTCATCGTAGGTGACATTCTCGGTCAGCGCCATACCGATGCCCTGCAGGATGCCGCCCTCGGCCTGCACCCGCGCAAGGTTCGGGTTGACCGGTGTGCCGCAGTCAACGGCCGCCTCATAGCGGATGACCTGCGCCTCGCCGGTTTCCAGATCGACCTCGACCTCGGCCGCGCCCACCATGAACGGCGGGGGCGAGATTTCCGAGCTGTGGGTCACAACTGCCTCCAGCGCCGTATTGCTGCCGCACTGGGAGGCTGCGGCGATCTGCGCCAGCGTGGCGCGCTGCGTGCCGTCCTCGCTTGTCACGGCATCGCCCGCAAAGACGACCGCACGCTCATCAAGGCCCAGCAGCCCCGCGCCGACCTGACAGATCTTCTGCTTGAGCTGCTCGGCGCACTGCTCAACCGCCTTGCCGGTGACATAGGTCGTGCTGGATGCGTAGGAGCCGGAATCGTAGGGCGAGGAATCGGTGTCCGCGCCGAGGACCGTCACATTGTCGAGCGGGCAGTCCAGCACCTCGGCGGCAATCTGCGCCAGAATCGTGTCGCAGCCGGTGCCCATGTCGGCCGCACCGATCGAGAGGGTATAGAACCCGTCATCGTTGATCTTCAGGCTGGCGCTGCCCACATCCACACTCGTAATGCCGGAGCCCTGCATCGCCATGCCCATGCCCACGGCGCGCACCTTGCCGTTGCCCATGTCGCGCACGGGGTATTTTTCGTCCCAGCCGATGTTGTCATGCACGGCCTGCAGGCAGCGGTCCAGCGCGCAGCTGGTGTTGACCTGCCCGTAGTAGGCGGGCATCACATCGCCCTCACGGACGATGTTGCGCCGGCGGATCACAAACGGGTCGATGCCCAGCTTGTCGGCCAGCTCATTGACGGCGGACTCCACCGCAAACAGGCCCTGGGTCGCACCGTAGCCGCGGTAAGCGCCCGAGGACATGTGGTTCGTGTAGACGACATCGCTGACAAAGCGGAATGCCTCGGCCTTGCCGTAGAGCGGGATGGATTTGTGGCCGGACAGGCCCACCGTTGTAGGCCCATGCTCGCCGTAAGCACCGGTGTTGGACAGGGTGTAGAGGTCGATGCCCCTGACGATGCCGTCCTTTGTCGCACCAAGGCGGACATGCAGCTCCATCTCATGGCGCGGGGTGGAGGCGATCTGGCTCTCGTACCGGCTGAAGATGATCTTGCTGGGCTTTTTGGTTTTCCATGTCACAAAGGCGGGGTAGACCTCGCAGACCGAGGTCTGCTTGGCGCCGAAGCCGCCGCCGATGCGGGGCTTGGCCACCCGGATCATCGACTTGGGGATGTGCAGCGCATTGGCCAAAATCCGGCGGCAGTGGAAAACGATCTGGGTCGAGCTGAGGACATTCAGCCGCCCGTAGGCATCTATGCTGCAGTAGGTGCGGAAGGTCTCCATCATGGCCTGCTGGCAGGCGCGGGTGTGGTATGTATGGTCGATGACGACATCGCACCCCGCCAGCACCGCCTCAATATCGCCCGCCCCGGTCTCATCGTGGGCGCACAGGTTGCGCTTGTTGTCGGCCCCGACCGGTGCCAGCGACTCCCAGTTTTCCTCCGGGTGGACAAGGACGGGGTTGTCCAGTGCCGTGTGGTAGTCCAGCACGGCGGGCAGGACCTCATACCTGACCTTGATGAGCTTCATCGCCTTATCGACGCATTTTTCATCCTTGCCGGCCAAAATTGCGACAACATCCCCCGCAAAGCGGACATGGCGGTCGATGACAAGCCGGTCATAGGGGCTCGGCTCGGGGTAGGTCTGGCCCGCCTGGGTGTAGCGGCGGCCCTGCTGGTCCACATCCTTCCATGTGTAGATCGCCTCGATGCCCGGCACCAGCAGGGCACGGCTCGTGTCGATCTCCTGCACGATAGCGTTGGCATGGGGGGAGCGCAGCAGCTTTACGATCAGGCAGTCCTGCGGGATGACATCATCCATGTAGACGGGCTGGCCGGTCACAAGCTGCATAGCGTCCTTTTTGCGCATGGACTGGTTCACGGTTTTCATTGGGCAGCCTCCTTCCCCTTTTTCCACGCTAAAAAGTTCAAAATGCCCCGCAGCTGGCCCTCATAGCCGGAGCAGCGGCAGAGGTTGCCGGCCAGATACTCCTTGATTTCATCCTCGCCGGGGTCGGGGTTTTCCCGGAAAAGCGCCAGCGCGTTCATAATAAAGCCCGGGTTGCAGAAGCCGCACTGCTCCGCACCCTGATCGGCGATAAAGGCGCCGAACTCGGCAGCCTCCTCCTGCAGCCCCTCCAGCGTGGTAACGCTGCGGCCGTTGACCCGCGCCGCCAGCACCGAGCAGGACAGCACCGGCTTTTCATCGAGAAAGACCGTGCAAAGGCCGCAGTTGGCGGTCTCGCAGCCGCGCTTGACGCTCTTGCAGCCGAGGCTGCGCACAAGGTCCAGCAGCACGGTGTCAGCCGCGATTTCGGCGGTGACTTTTTTATGATTTAAGGTAAATGTGATCTGCATGGTATACCTCCGTCAATTTTCCAGCGCGGCCACGGCACGCCGGACCAGCACACCGGTCAGGTGGGTGCGGTACTCGGCACTGCCGCGCAGGTTGCTGCCGGTCTTGACGGCTGCCTGCACGGTGGCGGGCAGCTGCGCCGGGTCGCAGTCCGGCGTGACAAGCACGGCCTTCATCGGGCGCGCGCCGATGGCAAAGCGGTACTGCCCCTGCGCCGTGCGGGCGGCCGCACAGGTCAGGATCGGGAAATCGGTCTGGGTCGCGCGCACCGACTGGTACTGCACCTTCAGCCCCGGCGTCTTGCGCAGGCAGATGTGGGTCAGAATATCGCGGTCATAGGGCATCGCGGCAAACTGCGCCAGCGGCATCCGGCCCGCCCTGTACAGCTCGACCTCGCAGTCCAGCGCCAAAAACAGCGTCAGCACATCGGAAAAGCCGAACCGGCCATAGATGCTGCCGCCCACCGTGGCGCAGTTGCGGAACTGCACGCCGACAATGTGGCGCACAGCCTCCCGCACAGCCCCCGCGGTGTAGGCATTCAGGGCGGCGTTCGTTTCCAGATCGCGCAGCGTTGCCATAGCGCCGATGATGATCTCGGTGTCAGTCTCCTCGATCGTATCCAGCCCCAAGGCCGACAGGTCGATGGCCGTGCCGACATTGATCTTTTCCATCTTGAGCCAGAGCATACCGCCCAGCACGCGGTTGGGCTTTTTCTGGTTCAGCTGCCATGCCTCCTCCAGCGTGGCGGGGCGGGCATATTCGCGTATCGTCATCATGGGTCAATCTCCGTTTTTTTCTATTTTGGGCGAAAAAATCATACTTTTCGCGGATAGGTACTTTTATTCTACCATAAAATCTGGTACAATACCGTTGTTGTTTTAAAAATACAACGATATTTTTTATTGTATGAGGGAAGAAGATCCATGAAAATGACCAAAATGACCGCCCTGCTGCTGGCCGCCGCCATGGCGCTGACCGCCTGCGGCAGCACCGCCGCCGTAAGCAGCGAGGCCGCCGCCTCCGCCGTTGCACCCGAGGTCACCGCCAGCCCCGAGGAGGCTGCCGTTGAACCCGCTGCCGCCGAGACCGCCGTCACCTACCCGCTGACCGTCACCGACCAGCTGGGCCGCGAGGTCACCATCGAGACCGAGCCCAAGACGCTGGCCAGCGGCTACTACATCTCCACCAGCCTGCTCATTGCCCTCGGCGTGCAGGACGAGCTGGTCGGCGTCGAGGCCAAGGCCGACAAGCGCACGATCTACAGCCTCTCCGCCCCCGAGCTGCAGAGCCTGCCCAGCATCGGCACCGCCAAGGAGTTTGATCTTGAGGGCTGCGCCGCGCTGACCCCCGACCTTGTCATCGTGCCCGCCAAGCTGAAGGATTCCATCCCCCAGATGGAGGAGCTGGGCCTGACCGTGCTGGCCGTCAAGCCGGAGGATCAGGACAAGCTGTACGGCGCCATCGACCTGCTGGCTCAGGCCACCAACACCGTTGCCCGCGGTGAGGAGCTGAAGTCCGCGATCGAGGACAACCTGCTCAGCCTGCACGAGGCCATCGGCGATGCCGAGGCCCCCACCGTCTACATGGCCGGCAACAGCTCTGTGCTGCAGACCGCCGGCCCCGCCATGTACCAGAACTATATGATCGAGAACGCCGGCGGTCTCAACGCTGCCGCCAGTGTTGAGGACACCTACTGGGCCGAGGTCTCCTATGAGCAGGTGCTGGACTGGGATCCCGACTACATCATTCTGGCGTCCGATGCCGACTATGATGTCGATTCCGTCCTGAACGATGCCGCACTGGCCGACTGCACCGCCGTCAGGGAGGGCCATGTCTACCAGCTGCCCCACGCCATCGAGGCTGTGGACTCCCCCGTGCCCGGCAGCTTCCTGGGCAGCGTCTATCTGGGCAGCGTGCTGCACCCCGAGCAGGTGAGCGAGCAGTTCTACCACGACTGCGCCGATGCGTTCTACACGACCTACTACGGCTTCACCCCTGCCTCCTATGAATAACCGCAAGCGCACGGCGCTGTGCCTTCTGGGCGCAGCGCTCTGCGTTTTTATGGCCTTTGGTGCGGCCCTTGCGCTGGGCCGCTACCCCATAACACCGGCGGCGCTGCTGGCCGGCGATGCCATGGCGGTGCGCACCTTCACCGTGCTGCGGCTGCCCCGCGCCGTTATGGCTCTGATCGGCGGCTTTGGACTGGGGGCGGCCGGCTTTGTCTACCAGACCGTATTCCGCAACCCGCTGGCAAGCCCCGACATCATCGGCGTTTCCTCGGGGGCCAGTGTCGGCGCGGCGTTCGCCATCCTGTTCGTTTCGTCAGGGGCGCTGTCCACCACGGTCTGTGCCTTTGCGGGCGGGCTGGCGGCGGTGTTCCTCTCGCTGGGGCTGGCCGCTGCCGCGCCGGGGCGCAGCAAAATGTCGCTGGTGCTGGCGGGCATCGCCGTCCACGCGCTGGCCCAGACGCTGCTGATGCTGCTCAAGCTGACCGCCGACCCCGAGAAGGAGCTGGCCAGCATCGAGTATTGGATCATGGGCAGTCTGGCCGCCGTGACCCGCAGCCGGGTGTGGTTCCCGGTGCCGGTCGTGCTGGTCTGCTGCGCAGCGATCTTTGCGCTGCACCGGCAGGCGCTGCTGCTCTCGATCGAGGAGGGCGAGGCCCGGCTGCTCGGCGTGCGGGTGGGCGCGATGCGCCTGCTGCTGATGATGCTTGCCACCATGACGGTCGCTGCCGTTGTCAGCGTGACAGGGCTTATCAGCTTTGTCGGGCTGCTGGCCCCCCACAGCGCCCGGTTGCTGGCGGGGCACAACCGGCGCTCGGCCTGCCTGCTGAGCGGGCTGCTGGGCAGCGCCCTGCTGCTGGCAGCCGACACGCTGGCCAAGACGGCAGCCTCCACCGAGCTGCCGGTCAGCATCTTTACCTCGCTGCTGGGCGTGCCGTTTCTGCTTTATCTGATCCTGCGGCCGGGGAGGGATGCGTCATGATGCCACAAACCACGCCCCCGCCCGTGGGGCTTTGCGTGCAGGACCTCACCGTACGGTACGGCACAGCGGCCGTGCTGCAAGGGGTCAGCTTTTCTGTCCCGGTGTCCGGGCAGCTGATCGGGCTGCTGGGGGTAAACGGCAGCGGCAAGACCACGCTGCTCAAGGCGGCCGCCGGGCTGCTGCCCCACACCGGGCAGTGCCTTCTGGACGGCGTCCCGCTGGAGAGTCTGTCCACCCGCAGGCTTGCGCAGACCGTCAGCTATATCCCGCAGCAGAGCGGCATCTCGGTCTCGCTCTCGGCGCGGGAGGTCGTGCTTATGGGCTTCAACCCGCGGCTGGGGGTCCTGCAAAGCCCCACCGCCGCCATGCGCGCCGCTGCGGACGAGGCCCTGCGCACCGTAGGTCTGGCCAACAAGGCCGGGCAGGACTACCTGACGCTGAGCGGCGGCGAGAAGCAGCTCTGTATTCTGGCGCGCACGATTGCCGAGGATGCGCCGCTGCTTTTGCTGGACGAGCCGGACAGTGCGCTTGACCTTGCGAACCGCAGCCGGATGACCGCGCTGCTGGCGCAGCTGGTCCACACCGGCGGCAA
Source organism: Clostridiales bacterium (assembly GCA_963654645.1). GTDB lineage: Bacteria > Bacillota > Clostridia > Oscillospirales > Ruminococcaceae > Faecalibacterium. Next base: position 7,099 of record CAVKCU010000328.1, read on the forward strand.
GACCGCGCTGGTCTGCCTGCACGACCCCGCGCTGGCGCTGGACAGCTGTGATATACTGGTGGTATTGCAGGGCGGCGGGGTCGCGGCGGTGCTGCACCCCAGAACCGACCCGCCTGCCGTGCTGCAGGCAGCCCTTGCCGCCGTGTACGGCCCGCTGGAGCTGCTGCCCGTTACCGACTGCCGGGGCCGACGCCGTCTGGCCCTGCTGCCGCTGTGAGGTGATACCATGAAACCTGCTTTGCGCGTGATGCTCTGCGATGACGCAGGCGAGCGCTTTTTTGGCGAGGGGCCCTGCCGCCTGCTCCATCTGATCGAGGAGACCGGCTCGCTGCGCAGCGCAGCGGCGCAGATGGGGCTTTCCTACTCCAAGGCGCTGCGGCTTGTGCAGCACGCCGAAAAAGAACTGGGCTTTGCCCTGACCTGCAAGACCATCGGCGGGCGGGGCGGCGGCGGCAGCACCCTGACCGCCGAGGCCCGCCAATTTTTAGAAAGGTATGAGGCCTACCGTGATGCCTGTGTACAGACCAGCCGCGAGCTCTATTCTGCGTTCTTTCCGGGCCAGCGGTAAGCGCCACTTGCTGCTGACAGGCGGGCGCGGCAGCGGCAAAACAACGCTGCTGCGCGCACTTATGCCATCCCTCTGCCCCGATGCCCCGATGCTTCTCACCGCTGCCGTCCCGGGCAGATGGGTCGAGATGCGCGATACAGCCGCCGGGGCAGCGGCGGTCATCGGCCGGTTTGATGCCGCCCTGCCCCCCGGTGAAAACCGGATGCGCCCCGTGCCGGCCGGCTTTGCCGCCGTGGGGCTGCCCGCCCTGCAGCGGATGGCGGCGGCCGGCGGCTGGGCCGTGCTGGACGAGCTTGGCTATCTGGAGAGCGGCTGCGCGGATTTTCAACAAAGCGTGCTGGATATGTTGAAAGTCTGCCGCGCTCTCGCGGTCGTCCGCAAGCAGGACACCCCGTTCCTGCGCGCGCTCTGCGCCGACCCGGACGCCTTTGTGTACGATCTGGACTGCCCTGTGCCGCCGCTGGGCTGCATCGTCATGGCCTCGGGGCTGGGGCGGCGGTTCGGCGGCAACAAGCTGATGGCCGAGCTGAACGGCCGGCCGCTGGCCGTCCATGCGCTGGCGCTGGCCGCCGCGCCGGTGTTTGCCGGGCGCATTGCCGTGACCCGCTCGGCCGAGGTCGAGGCCCTCTGCCGTGCAGGGGGCTTCCCCGTGCTGCGCCATGCCGAGCCACGCCGCAGCGATACGGTGCGCCTTGGCCTGACCGCGCTGCTGGCGCAGCAGCCCGACCTGCAGGGGTGTGTGTTTCTGCCGGGGGACCAGCCCTGCCTGACCCGCCAGACGCTGGAGGCGCTGGCGATCGGTGCCGCGCCGGACACGATCCGGCGGCCGGCCGCACCCGACGGCACACCGGGCAGCCCTGTGCTGTTCGGTCGGGATTATTTTGCTGCCCTCCTTCACCTGCCGGAGGGCAGCGGCGGCAGCGCCGTGCTGCGCGCCCACCCGCAGGCGATCCGCCTGCTGCCCACCCCCGCCGCCGAGCTGCGGGACATCGACACCCGCAGCGACCTTGAGGCGCTGCGCGGGGGCAAGGGGTAATGCCGTATTTTTGATTTATAGCTAT
>CAVKCU010000329.1:0-8098 GCA_963654645.1 Clostridiales bacterium
CTGGTCAACACCGGCTGGAACGGCACCGGCAAGCGCATCTCCATCAAGGATACCCGTGGTATCATCGATGCTATCCTGAGCGGCGCTATCAACGAGGCCCCCACCAAGAAGATCCCGCACTTCGACTTCGAGGTTCCCACCTCTCTGCCCGGCGTTGATCCCGCCATCTTGGACCCCCGCGACACCTACAAGGATGCCGCTGAGTGGGAGACCAAGGCTGTCGATCTGGCCAGCCGCTTCATCAAGAACTTCGCCAAGTACGAAGGCAACGAGCACGGCAAGGCCCTGGTCGCCGCCGGCCCGAAGCTGTAATGTAAGCGTAGCTGCTTAGTTAATAAGTAAAACACCCCCGCACGAGTAATCGTGCGGGGGTGTTTTGTATAAAAGGCTCCCCTTGAGGGGAGCCTTTAGCGTGTTGCCGCCGCCACCATCTCCAACTCCTCCAAATAAATGCAGTTGGGGATGGTGTTATTCTTCACGGCTTCGATTGCCTCTTCCAGCCCGAACCACCGCACGTAGTCGATTTCCTCTTTCTGCACGGTGAAATCCTCGGCGTCCTTGTCCAGCCACAGGCAGAATACCTTGCTGACCTGGTTATCTTTAAACAGCCTGCCGTGGAAAACGTCCTCAAAGGTAAAGTGCCGCACGCCGCACTCCTGCAAAGCATCGGCGGGCAGGGTCACGCCAAGCTCCTCCCGCAGTTCCCGCAGGGCCGACTCCACAAAATCGCACCCGGCGGGAATGTGCCCGGCCGAGGAAATGTCGTAGCAGCCTGGGAAGGAATCCTTCGCCTGGCAGCGCATTTGCAGCAGCACTTCCACGCGGCCCGCATGCCGCCGCAAGATCCACACGTGGGAGGTGCGGTGCCGGATACCCTCGGCATGGGCCACGGCGCGGGGTACGGTCTGCCCGGTGGGGCGGCCCTGCTCGTCCACAATATCCAAAATTTCCGCCATAATGGGGCGCTTCCTCTCTTTTGCAAACTACCTCCAGTATAGCACCGGGAGCGACAGAGTGTCAATTCCCCAAGGTATTCCCAGTTGACAGGTATGATATAATAAAAGCAGCAAAATCAAGAGAGGTGTTTTCTATGCGCAAAAATTTTGGTGCGAAGGCGTTCAGCTATCCCCAGCCCGTTTTCATCATTGCAACGTACAATGAGGACGGCTCTGCCGATGCCATGAATGCGGCCTGGGGCGGTATCAGCGATACCACCGAACTGTCCGTTTGCCTGAGCGAGGGCCACAAGACGGTCAAGAACCTGCTGCGTACCGGCGCGTTTACCGTCAGCATGGGTGACGCCAAGCATGTAGCCGCCTGCGATTATGTGGGCATTGCCTCCGGCAACAACACCAGGGATAAGCTGGCCAAGGCGGGCTTCACCGTCAGCAAGAGCGAGAGCGTGGATGCCCCTGTCATCAACGAGCTGGCCGTCTGCATGGAATGCACGGTCAAGAGCTACAACCCCGAGACAGGCCTCCTGGTGGGCGAGATCGTCAACGTCAGCGTGGACGAATCCGCCATGACGGACGGCAAGGTAGACGTGGCCAAAGTTGCCCCCATCACCTTTGACCCCTTCAACAACGCCTACCACGTTTTGGGCGAGAAGGTCGGCAACGCCTTCTCCGACGGCATGGCCCTGCGTTAAAAACAGCGATAGTACAAGCAAAAGAGGTCTGTCCCATGCAAAGGGCAGGCCTCTTTTTGCGTTTAAAAATTACAGCACACTGCGCAAAAACTCCGCCAGACAATTGGCCGCAGCGCGGTGGGCGGCGGCACCGGGGTGCTGTCGGGCACCGATGGTATCGCCCCTTGCCTCGGGCAATTCCAGCAGATACACCCGCTCATCACCGCTGACGGTGCGGTATTGGTCCAGCCCGTCCCGCAGCAGCGGCAGCAGACCGCTGCCCAGCATGCCGTAAGCCCACACGATGACAGCGTGGGGTTGTGCTTGCGTACCAACACCAAAAAGTTTCGCACAGCCGCCGCCAGCCGGGCAGCATCGGCAGGGGCAAAGCTGCCGTCATCGGCCAGGGTTTGCTTAAAGCTGCGGCCGGTCTCCGGGTCCACCCAGGGTGGACAGCGGGGATATGGTAAGGTTTTGCATGGTAGCACCTTTCAATGGTTAACATCCCAATTTGTAGCGGCGATTACATCAGTGGGCTGAACAACCTAAACACGCACTGCACGCCGCGCAGGGCCAGACTGCGCTGGCCGCTGTACTGGGGCGTTACGTTCTCACACTGGGGGAACAACGCCTCAAAATCTGCCCGCACATCCTGTACGGCCTGGCAGCCGCAGAACCAGCAGCCATTCTCAAAATGCAGGTACAAACTGCGGTAATCCAGGTTGATGGTACCCACTGCGGCGGCCTTGTCGTCGGCCACAAACTGCTTGGCGTGGATGAAACCGGGCGTGTACTCGTAGATTTGCACGCCGCCCGCGGCCAGCCGCGCATAGTAGCTGCGGGTGACCGAAAAGATCAGCTTTTTATCCGGGATGCCCGGCGTGATGATACGCACATCCACGCCCCGCTGGGCCGCCAGCACCAGCGCCCGCTGCATCTCGTCGCTCAAGATCAGGTAGGGCGTGGTGATGTATACATACCGCTGGGCGCTGTTGATAAGGTTGAGGTAGACATCCTCGCCCACCCGCTTGTCGTCCAGCGGGTTGTCGGCGTAGGGCAGCACAGTGGCAGCCTCCCGGGCGGTGTAGCGGATGGCAGGCAGATAGGGCTCGATGGCCGGCATTTCTTTCTGCGTCGTACCCCACATCTCCAAAAAAATCAGCGTCAAATTGCGCACGGCGTCGCCCTCCAGCCGCACGCCGGAGTCCTTCCACCGGCCGTAGGGGTGGGTCAGGTTGAAGTATTCGTCCGCCAGATTGTAGCCGCCGGTGTAGCCGACCTGCCCGTCAATGACAGTGATCTTGCGGTGGTCGCGGTTGTTCATAAAGACGTTCAGCACCGGCACGATGGGGTTGAATACCCGGCACTGGATGCCCCGCTGCTGCAGCTTTTTGGCAAAGGCGGTGTCCACAAACCCGATGCTGCCCATGTCGTCGTAAAAAACGCGCACCTCCACCCCGGCGGCGGCCCGCTCGGCCAAAATATCCTCAATACCCTGCCAGGCGATGGAATCCTCGATGGCGTGGTACTCCATAAAAATAAAGTGCTGGGCTTTGCGCAGGTCGGTTTTTTGGGCCTCCAGCGCGGCGTTGGTGTCACCGTAGTAGGTCACATCGGTGTTGCGGCAGGCGGGATAGTGTGCCTGGGTCTGCAGGTAGTGGATCTGATTTTGCAGGGCCGGGTCCTGGGGCATGGCGGCGCGGTCCAGCGGCGTGGCATAGTGGGGCTGCAGCTCCGTATCGGTGCGGGTGAACCGCCCGCGCATGATGTTGACCGCCCCGCTGCGCCCGAACAAAAGATACAGGCAGACGCCAAAGATGGGAAAGGTCAGAATGACGATGATCCACGAAAGTTTGGTGGCGCTGTTGGTGTGGCGGCCGTAGATGCGCAGCGCCAGCAGAAACGCCAGCACGCTGATGGCCAGCTGCACCCAGGCGTAGTAGCGGGTCAGCTTCAGGGCGGCCCATACGATCCACAGCACTTGCAGCAGCACGCCCAGCACAGCAATGCCCACGCGGCTCACCCCGTTGGGGACGGCCTCGCGCTTTTCTTCGGTCTGGTTTAAGGGATTCATGGCAAATCATCCTTTTTTGTAGCTGTAAAATAGTACTAGTATAGCACAAAATTGTGTCTTTTTCTATTGCAAATTGTTGCTTTTTCCGCAGGAACGTCGAATAGTGGGACGTTTTCACATTTTTACACAAAAAAGTCCGTGACAAGAGGATAGGGACTGTGCTATAATTAAGCCAATAGTTACAAAACGGAAACAAAACGCGCTGGAGGTGCTTTGCCACGCAGTTCATAAAAAGGAATGGGCTTCGCCAACTGGTATTGGCGGGGCTGGTGTTGTGTCTGCTGTTTTTGACCGCACCGCATACTTTTGCCGAGGATTATAACACCGTGCTGGACCGCCTGGGCCGCCTGCAGGCTCTGGCCAATTCCTACGTAGAGACCGAGGATTCGTCCGCCGACCCCATTGTGCTGACCCTCTCCTACACCCGCACGGGCGACTACATTACCCAGATGTGGCAGTTGACCGCCGGTGTGCGGGATGCCGCCTTTGAAAATTACGTCAACACCAACGACAGTGATCTGCAGTCTCTGCAAGGCATGAGCACCGTCACCCTGCCCGGCGGGCAGAATATCGATTTCGGCCACCTGCTGGCCTCGATGAACCTGGTGTACAACGGCATCCCCATCACAGGCAGCTGGGGCGGCGACTGCATGCAGCTGGCCAAGGCTTATTACGACCAGGCCAGCGATGAGGCCGGCTACGCTGATGTGATGCGTGCTACCTTTGCCAAAGACGATGACGGCTCGGTCAGTGTCTTTAGCGACCAGGACCTGCGGGCGGACATTGACTCCATCAACGTGGGCGCCGAGCTGACCAAGGACACCGACATCGCCACAGCCCTGCGGGATTACTACCAGAATCTAAGCGCCAATGTGGTGGATTACGCCCGCGCCAAGCAGTTCATCATACTCAACTTCGGCACGGTGGATACCTCGGCCGACAACTTCGGCGACGTCATCTACGAGACCATGCTGGAGGATTCCGGCATGCAGCTGCTTTTGTACATGAACGGCATGTGGACCACCAGCGGTTGGACTGTGAACAATGAGTACGCCCCTGCCCTGCACGGCGCGGCGGACCTGCTGGCCGAGTGGCTGGCCAACGCCGTAAACAACGAGAAGATCAAGAGCGACACCAACGACCGCCTGGTAGCCATGGGCGGCGAAGCCTTGGCCGAAGCCCTGGCTGCCCTGGGTTACAGCGATGCCGCCAGCGAGGCTCTGGCCGCTGCCCAGAACGCCGCAGACAGCGCCAGTTCGACGGCTTCGACAACGGAATCTGTCATTTCTGATGCCACGCAGACCTTGCAGCAGAAGTTTAATGTAAAGATCTTCCAGTTGGTGCTGCTGATCGTGGCAGCGGCGGCCATCTTTATGCTGATCTTGAGCTGCGCCATGTTTGCCAACCACCACAGCAAACGCAAAAAGGAATTCGAGAAAAAGCAGCGCGCTGCCCGCAAAGCCGCCGCCCGGAAACGGAAAGCCGCGAAGCAGAGACGGGAGCGGGAAGAGTAAAGCCATATAAACTGTAAATGGCTTTACTTTGAGGGGAGCTGTCACCGAAGGTGACCGAGGAGTGCCCCACGTACCGTCCAGCGCTCCCCCCAAAGACCAAAGAAAAAAATCCCTCTGTACCACTTTTTGCATTGGTGGTATAGAGGGATTTGCTTGTTTAACTAAGTGACATTGAGCTTCGGCTGCGCCTTTTTTGCATTGTGCGGGCAGATGCGAGCATCCACCCGCACAAATACCGTCATCTCGTCACTGTAGGGGCCGATGCTTGGCATCGGCCTGCAATCCGCCGCTCCCCATACAGCATCAGCAACCCGATCCCCACGCCCAGTACCGCACCGCCCAGGACATCACTGGGAAAATGCACGTACAGGTACAGGCGGGAGAACGCGATGAGCACTGCCAGCGGGATGGCCGCCCAGCCAAACCGCCGGTCCGCCGCCGTCAGGATGGTGGCACCAATGGCCCCGGCCATCGTATGACCGGATGGGAAAGAGTAGTCGCTGGGGCGGGCGATCAGCAATGGTACGCTCTCGTCCAGCCAGCAGGGGCGCGGCCGGGCGAAGAGATTTTTCAGCGCCAGATTGCCCAGCAGCAACGCCGCCGCCAGCCCTATCAGCAGCATGACGCCGTACCTGCGGTACTTTTTGGTGCAAAGCAGCACTATGGCCGCCACTACCCAAACGATGCCGCTGTTGCCCAGCGCCGTAATTCTCGGCATCCAAAAATCCAGCAGCGGGCAGGTGGTCAACACCCGCAGGCCGTGCAGGATGATCCAATCCAGGTTCATGCCTGTTTTGCTCCTTTCACAATGGGTACGCCAGGTTGTTCTTTACGTTCCATCATCATTTTCGAACCTTCCAGCGCCAGCAGCACGGTAGCGCCCAACACAAAGCCGACAGGCTGGAAGATCGCCATACTCAGCGCCGGGCGCGGCGCGGCCAAACTTGCGGGGCCATTGGCGATGGCGTACAGTGAGCCAAGCATCAGACCCTAGATCAGCCAAACCATCTGGCTGCGGTACTTTTGCAGCGCGGCGCGGATAGCACTGATGGAGATAGCCACGCCCGCCAGCACGCCAAAGCCCGGCGTGGGCGCGCAACAGGGTCAGCCCCACCATGACACCACCAGCATAATAAGATTCGAGCGTTTGAGCCGTTCCTGGATCATCATAACCGTCCCCACTTTCTTAGGGCAATACCGCATAATTCTAAGTGACGGCGTAAGTTTACTGTAGGATTTGATTGTGTGAGAACCACCAATGATGCGGCAGAGTATCCGCATTTCGTCTACAAATATAGCCCTACGATACAGCACATGTCAAATCAGAGTGATTCCAGCATTGAACCAGGCAAACTTCTGCGCGATTTCGCTGACCTCATGATTCGCATGATCCACGTACTTCCCCCATTCACTGTACATCGTTTCTCCCAGCTTATGAGGATCGATGATGAATGTATCTTCAGCACCGGCAGCCTTAGGAAACTTCTGTGCCTTTACCAGCTCAAGCATATTCCCCTTGTTAAAATAATAAGCTCTTAAGTGAGCCATCTGATTTGCCCCGTCTCTGCACCATCCAAGTGGTCTGGAACTCATTCTATCTGACAGCACATGGCTCACATGTCCTTCTGCGCTGCATCCAATCAGATGGTCGTCATGGCACAGTCTTGTTCTGGCAGGCATCCAGTTATGGAGAATGTAATTCGCACTTTCGGCGATACGTTCCTGTGCACTTGCCGATTCAGTCACGGACAGGATATGCTCTGTCTCATGTCCAAAGCCCTCCTGCGTACCTTTTTTGATCTGATGCACAAGTTCGCGTCTGGCATCACCGGCACTGTCCAGAAGGCCACCCGTCATACGCAGTAGATACTTGTTCAGATGGAACTCATCCATCACTCTCGTGAGCCCGTGTAACCGCTTCTTTGCTCCCTGTATCCAGCTTCCGCCGTCTGCATTCAGGTATACTTTCTTTACCTTGGTGAGATCATAGGTTTCATCAAGATAATCGTATACTTCCTGCCAGAGCTTATCATTGTCTGCGCCATCATACACGCCGCAGAAATAGTGCGGGTTGATCAGTCTATGACGTTTACTTCCCGGTGCTTCCGGTTCGATTCCTTCGTACACATAAACCATCTTGGCGAGCACACAGTTGTCCTTACGATGCTGAGCATTCGTTCGGACATCACCTTTATGTTCATGAAACTGCAGCGCCACGTGGTCCTCATCTGCATCGATGTAAAGATACGGAATTTCTCGAAGTGTTTCAGGAGCCTTATGCACCTTTGTGAAATCGATTGTTCGGATCTTATCCATTACTGTTTCCTTGCTGACATCATCGAGAATGCTGACAGCCTCTCCACCCTTCCGATAGGTTGTCTGAACAGCCTCCGTAAGAAGCTGGGCCGCTGCATCCTCCGTGATGCGCTGGTGCTTTTCCAAACTGAGTTCCCGATCAAGGAGGTAGGATCTTTCTTTTGTCGTCTTGTTGATGAATAAGGTCTTACGATACTGGACGGTACCCAAAGAAGTGACCAGCTGCTTCGGATCCTTCCGGACAACACTCCATTTCTCAGATCGCTTCGGGCTTTTCCGGATAGCCTCATCATAGTTCTCCAGTGTTTCAGCGATCACATCAAGCCCCAGATGGAGCACAACCTCTTTGATGGCATTAATGAAATTCGCCATATCTCTGGTACGAATGAATTCATCCTCTGCTTTTCTAAGATTTTTAATGCCTGCCGTTTCAAACTGCTGTATACTGTTAAACATAGAGAACGCCTTTCGTGATTGGTTTTGGTTTGGTCGCTAAATACTTTATCACACCAAAGGGGCGTTCTCTATTTTATTATCTAGGCTTTCCTACAAAAACTTTACGCTGGC
>CAVKCU010000330.1:0-8002 GCA_963654645.1 Clostridiales bacterium
AGTCCAGACCATAGCCCACCACGAACTCGTCCGGCACCTGAAAGCCCTCGTAATCCGGCTGGATGTCGGCCTTGCGGCGGCTGGGCTTATCAAGGATGGTGCAGATCTTAACGGAGTTCGGGTTGCGCATCTTGAGCATGGGCACAAGGTTGGACAGGGTGACGCCGGTGTCCAGAATGTCCTCCACGATCAGCACATCCTTGCCGGACAGATCGCCGTCCAGATCCTTGATGATCTTGACCAGACCGCTGGTGGTGGTATTGCTGCCGCCGTAGCTGGAGACCACCATAAAGTCGATATTGCAGGGGATGCTCACCGCCCGCATCAGGTCGGCCATAAAGACCACCGAGCCTTTGAGGATGGACACCAGCACCAGATTTTTACCGGCATAATCCCGGCTGATCTGAGCGCCCAGCTCTGCCACCTTGGCCTTCAGCTGCTCTTCACTGACCAGAACGGTCTTGACATCATCGTGCATACTCATTTGTTTTTTCCTCCTGTGTTTCGATCTCTGCATCCAAGTGCAGGACCCATCTGCTTTCCGCGTCCGGTGCAAGGCCATCGGCAAAGCCTTCTCCGCACACCCATAAAATTTCGCTCCCGCTGGCAAGCAGCGGCAGCGTATCCCGCAGTTCGTTCGGGACACCGGCCTCATTCATCCACTTGCGCAGCGGCTTGCTCAAACCCCGCCCCGCAGGCCGGAAGCGGTCTCCCGGCTGTCGGGCACGCAGAACAAGACTAGTGTACAACGTAGTTATTCTAGCATAATCCGCCCGATTTTTTAAGTCTTTTTTATGAACGACTTGTATTTTTTCTTCAAAATCGGCTGTTAACAGCTCTGCTTTCCCCTTCCAGCCCCCGCACAGCCGGAATTCCGGCTGTTTTTCGGGCAAAAAAGGCAGTTGCGGCGGCAGACTCTCCAGCTGCCGGGGCAGCGCTTGCGGCAGCGTTTCCTGCCGCAGACAGCCGTTCCCGGCGCAAAAACGCACCTGTCCAGTCAGCTGTACTGCGCCGCTGCCCTGCCGCACCATGGCACACAGCAGCTGCACATATTTTTCCTCTGCGTCCCGCACCGACGCCACAAGGCTGTGCAAAGCGGTCTCCAGCAGCAGCGGGTCTGCTGCCTGCAAGGGCGGCAGCTGCCATGCCGGTTCTGCGCCGGGCAGGCGTGCCGCCGCCAGAAGCTTTGCAGCCCCGGCAGCAAGGTAGGCATCCGCCTGCGCGGCCTTCTCACAGAACCGTGCCAGATTCTGCACCGCCGCCGCGTTGGTACTTTCCAGCGCAGGCAGGGCGCTGTGGCGCAGCCGGTTGCGGGCGTAGGCGTCGGTGTCGTTGGTCTCGTCGGTGACCCACGGCTGCCCCGCAGCCCGGCAGATTGTCTCAGTCTCGGCACGGCTCAGGCAGAGCAGCGGGCGCAGATAGCACCCGCGCCTCGGTCGGATGCCGCCCGCACCGTGCAGCCCGGTGCCGCGCGCCAGACGCAGCAGCAGCGTTTCCGCCTGGTCATTTGCAGTATGGGCTGTGGCGATGGCATCTATCCCCTGCCCCTGCAGCTGTGCAAAGGCCGTGTAGCGCAGACGGCGCGCCCAGTCCTCCCCGGCGTGCGCCGGGGGCAGAGCCAGTTCCGCCGCATGGAACACCCGCAGCGGCACACCCAAGCGGGCGCATTCTGCCCGCACAAAGGCCTCGTCCCGGTCGGCGCTCTGCCCGCGCAGACCGTGATTCACATGGCAGGCAGAGAGCGTATAGCCGAACTTCGGCTGCATCTGACGCAGCAAGAGCAGCAGCGCCATGCTGTCTGCCCCGCCGGAGACTGCCGCCGCCAGCCGCAGCGGTGCGCCGGGCTGCAAAAGCCCCTCCCGGGTGCAGAAATCCTCCACCCGGGCAAGAATCGCGGCATCCATCAGCGCTTGAAGTCCACATCCATAAAGCGGGTGTGGGCACCATCCCAGCCCAGCGGCACGGTACTGGTCTCGCCGTGACGGTTCTTTGCCACGATGCACTCGGCGGTATCGGCATCCACCTCGGCACCGTCCGGATTCTGGCTGGCGTAGTAGGAATCGCGGTACAAGAACAGAACGCAGTCCGCGTCCTGCTCGATGGAACCGGAGTCACGCAGGTCCGAAAGCTGTGGGCGGTGGCTGGAGTTGTTGCCCTGCTTTTCCACCGCACGGGACAGCTGGCTCAGCGCGATGATGGGCACGTTCAGCTCCTTTGCCATGATCTTCAGGTTTCGGGTGATGGAGCTGATCTCCTGCACGCGGTTCTCACTGCGCTGACCGGTGGTCATCAGCTGCAAATAGTCGATGACGATCAGCCCCACGTTGGGGCGGGCAGGGTCCTGATTCACCCGGCGGATCTTCGCCTTCATCTCGGTGATGGTGATGCCGGAGGTATCGTCCATATAGATCGGTGCATCGTGCAGCTTTTCGGTAGCCAGCGCCAGATACTCCCAGTCCTCGGCGCGCAGCGCACCGGTACGGAACGCCTGACTGTCGATGCCCGCCTCCGACGAGAGGATACGGTTGGTCAGCTGCTCCTTGGTCATTTCCAGGCTGAAGATAGCCACCGGCACCTTTTGCTGCATAGCAACGCGGGTGGCGATGTTCAGCGCAAAGCTGGTCTTGCCCATACCGGGACGGGCTGCCAGAATGACCAGATCGCCGCGGCCAAGGCCGGTAAGCACGGTATCCAGCAGACGGAAGCCGGTGGGGATGCCCTTGTATTTATCCGCATCCGGACCGCTGATCTTTTGCAGATTGGTCAGCGTTTCCACCATGCTGGACGAAAGCGGGGTCAGGGCGCTGGAATCGCGTCCGGAGCGGATCTCGTAGATGCGCTGCTCGGCGTTTTCCAGCAGAAGGTCGGCGTCCGGCTCGTCCCCGGCGTCCTGCAAGATGTCCTTGGCGACCCCCATCAGCTGGCGCACCAGATATTTTTCCTGCACGATCTGGGCATAAGCCTTTACGTTGGAGATGCTGGGCACCGTTTCTGCCAAACCAGTCAGGTAGATCTTCGCCTCGTCTGCACTGGGGAACACGCCATCGGACACCACCGCATCCAGCAGGGTGACAAAATCGATGGTCTGGTCGTTGGTGAACAGGCGCAGCATCTCGGTCCAGATCTGGGCATTCTGCCGGGTATAGAACATTTCCGGCTTGATGATCTCCACAAGATCGGTCAGGGTGTCGGGCTTGAGCAGCACTGCGCCCAGCACGCTCTGCTCTGCCTGCATATTGTAGGGCAGATTGATGCCCACACTCTCCAGATTCAGTTCATTGGAATAACGTCGTTCGTTCGGCATAGTAGTTTGTCCTTATCCAAAATCCAAAGCATCCTGTAAAGCCAAAAAGCGCCCCCTGCTGTGAGGGGGCGCAAACGGCACACAGATCAGGCCTGTTCCACTTCCACCTGGATCTTGAAGGAAGCCACGACGCCAACGTACAGACGGACCTTGCCGTTGAACACGCCGGCATCCTTGATGTCCTTGGTCTCCAGCTCGATCTTCTTTTTATCGATGGGTGCACCTGCCAGCACAGCCAGTGCCTCGGCAACTTCCTTGCCGGTCACCTTGCCGTGCAGACGACCGGATGCACCGCCCTTGGCCTTGATGGTCACGGTCTTGCCTTCGATCTTGGCAGCCAGAGCCTTGGCAGCTGCCACATTCTCAGCCTCGTGGAAATCGGCTGCGGCCTCCTTGCCGCGCGCCATGTTCACAGCGCTGGCATCCGCCACAGCGGCCAGCTTGCGCGGGAACAGGTAGTTGCGGGCGTAGCCATCGGAGACCTCATGGATCTCGTCCTTCTTGCCAATGCCCTTGATATCCTGCTTCAGAATCACTTTCATGATGTTATCCCTCACTTCTCACCGGAAAACCGGTGCAGTTGTTGTGTTTATAGTATAGCGCATTTGTCTCTTTTGAGCAAGAGGGACAGGGCGACAGGCCGGACAAATGCATCTATTATTTCAGTTCTTTTGCAGCCACGTCCAGAGCCACCTCAATGACCTTGTCCATGTCGTAGTACTTATACTCGCCCAGACGGCCGCCGAAGATCACGCCTGGCTCCGCATCGGCCAGCTTCTTATACTCGGCATACAGGGCACCGTTCTTCTCGTCGTTGACGGGGTAGTACGGCTCGTCACCCTTTTTCCATTCGGCGCTGTACTCGCGGCTGATGACCGTCTTGGGCTGGGTGCCGAACTCAAAGTGCTTGTGCTCGATGATGCGGGTGTAGGGAGTTTCCGCATCGGTATAGTTGACCACAGCATTGCCCTGATAGTTGTCAGTGTCCAGCACCTCGGTCTCAAAGCGGACGCTGCGGTACTGCAGAGCACCCAGCTTGTAGTCAAAGTAGGCATCCACCGGGCCGGTGTAGACCACCTTCTCGGCCAGAGCGTTCAGATTTTCGCGGTCGGCCAGATAGTCCACATTCAGCCGCACCTCGGTGCCGTCCAGCATCTTTTCCACCATGGCGGTGTATCCGCCGCACGGGATACCCTGATACAACGCATTGAAGTAGTTGTCGTCGTAGGTAAAACGCACCGGCAGACGCTTGATGATGAAGGCCGGCAGTTCGGTGCAGGGGCGGCCCCACTGCTTGCCGGTATAGCCCTTGATGAGCTTTTCGTAGATATCGGTGCCCACGAGGCTGATGGCCTGCTCTTCCAGATTCTGCGGGTCGGTGATGCCTGCTTCCTTCTTCTGCTCTTCGATCTTGGCCTTGGCCTCGGCAGGGGTAACAACGCCCCACATCTTATTAAAGGTGTTCATGTTGAAGGGCAGGTTGTAGATCTCGCCGTGGTAGTTTGCCACCGGGCTGTTGGTGTAGCGGTTGAACTCTGCAAACTGGTTCACATACTGCCACACAGCCTTGTTGTTGGTGTGGAAGATATGTGCACCGTAGCGGTGGACGTTGATGCCCTCCACCGGCTCCGTGTAGATATTGCCTGCAATGTGGCTGCGCTTATCGATCACAAGGCACTTCTTGCCTGCTTTTTTTGCTTCCTGTGCAAAGACCGCGCCGTAAAGGCCGGCACCAACGATCAGGTAATCGTACTGTTTCATGGGTGTGATCCTCTCTGTTCCGTTTATTTTCCTTCTACATCGCCCTTTTTCTGCGATGCATAGTATTTGTCGATGGCACCTTCGATGCGGGCGCGGGCTGCTTCCGGCGTGATATGCTTGAGCTGTGCTGCTGCCATGGTCTGGTGGCCGCCGCCGCCCAAAGATTCCATGATCACCTGCACGTTCACGGCACCCAGACTGCGGGCCGAGATGTTCACGCCTGTGCCCACCTGCACTGCCACAAAGCTGGCATCCACGCCCTGAATGGTCAGCAGGTCGTTTGCCGCCTGCGCAATGGCCACGCGGGCCTCCGGTGCCACCTCGCCGCTGACGGAGATCGCACAATTTTTGTACATGCGTGCTTTTTCCACCAGATCGGCCTTGGCATTGTACTCCACCATGGTCACATCGAACAGCTGGCGCACCCGCTCCGTCTCCGCGCCATAGCGGCGCAGCGCAGCCGCAGCTTCAAAGGTGCGCACACCGGTGTGCAGGGTAAAATCGCGGGTATCCAGCATGATGCCGGACAAAAGGCCTTCGGCCTCCACCCGGTTGGGCTTGTCGTCGCGCTCGCCCACGTACTGCAAAAGCTCCGTGACCAGCTCACTGGCCGAGGAAGAATACGGTTCATGGCAGACCAGCGCCGGGTTCTCGATATAGCCCACGCCCTTGCGGTGATGGTCGATCACGGCCACCTTGCCGCATTTTTCCAGGATATCCTTGCTTTCCACAAGGCCCACCTGATATGTATCCACCACGATGCACAAGGTGCGCTTGGAAATGATAGGCAGTGCGTCCTTCGGGTCGATAAAGTCGTCCTTCTGGCCTGCACGGCACAATGCATCGATCAGGCTGCCCGCAAGGGTAGCGTCACGCCGCACCGCGATCACCGCCGGGACATCGCATATTTTGCAGATGCGCAGCACGCCCTCGGCGGAGCCGATGGCATCCAGATCGCTCATGCGGTGGCCCATGATGACCACATGGTCGGCTTCCTTGATCAGCTTTACCAGCTGGTCGGCCACGATGCGGCTGCGCACCTTGCTGCGCTTTTCCACGCCGTGGCTCACGCCGCCGTAGAACGTAAAGCCGTCCGGTGTCATTTCAGCGGCCTGATCGCCGCCGCGGCCCTGCGCCATATCCAGCGCCTGCACGGCCATATCCTGCGCTTCCCGCAGGGTCTTGGCCCCGCGGCCAATGCCGATGGACAGCGAAAGATTCACGCTGGGGTCCAGCGCACGGATCTTATCCAGCACGTCGTAGCCGCGGTTTGCAAACTGCTCCATCTGGCGCTCTTCCACCACGGCGATGTAGCGGCCGCTGGCCACACGGCGCAAAAAGCCGCTGCCCCGGCCGATCATATCCTCCAGCGTGCGGTTGATGCCTTCCAGAAGGCGGGCACGCTCGCTGTCCAGCATGTCGCCGAACACATCGTCGTAGCCGTCCACCAGAAACACCAGATAGCCCGGACGGCTGGCCTTGTATTCCGCTTCCACCTTGCGCAGAGCGGTCTCCTCGTTCAGCACCAGCAGGGTCATGCTCTCGGCATCGCCGGGCACCGTGGAGCTGTGTACGCTCCACATGCCGTCCGCCAGCGTCAGCAGCTGGCCCTCCTGCTTGCGGCACTGCTGCAGGTCAAGGCCGGGCAGCACCTTCTGCACACGGCTCACCAGCGCATCCTGCCCGTTCAACAGGCGGGCGCGGAACTGTGCATTGTACCACAGCACCGTCTCACCGGAAAGCAGCGCGGCCGGCTGAGAGAGCGGCTCCAGACTGAACTGCAGCTTGGAGCTTTCAAAGCTGCCGCCGCACATCCACCGGGCCACCCACTTGCGCAGCTGGCAGCGGAACAGCACCACCACAACGCCCCACAGCACCACCAGTGCCAGCAGCGCCGGCCATGCCGTGGGCCGCTGGACCAGCAGCACCAGCACCAGCAGGCCGCACAGCACGGCCAGACTGGCGGTGAGCATCTCCAATGTCCATCTTGGTTTTTGTTTCATCAAATCTCCTGCCTTCCGCCGCATTGTTTGCGGCAGCGTGCCCGGATCAGACCTCCATCAGGATAGGGAGGATCATCGGGCTGCGCTTGGTGCGCCGATAGATATAACTGCTCAGTGCCTCGCGCACACGGGTCTTGACGCTGTTCCAGTCCCGCACATGCTCGTCCACGCAGCGGTCCAGCGCATTTTCCACGATGCTCTGTGCACCGTCCATCAGGCTTTCGTTCTCGCGCACATACACAAAGCCGCGGCTCACAAGATCCGGGCCAGCCAGCACCTTGCCGGTCTTGCTGTCCACGGTGGCCACAATGATCACCAGACCGTCCTCAGACAGGTGCTTGCGGTCGCGCAGGACCACGTTGCCCACATCGCCCACGCCAAGGCCGTCCACCATCACAGCACCGGCAGTGACAGGCTCGCCCAGCTTTATCTCGTCCTGACTGAGAATGACGTTGGAGCCGTTCTCCGCGATCAGGATGTTGCTGGTGGGGATGCCAAGGCTGGCAGCGGTGAGGGCGTGCTTTTTGAGCTGCTTGTACTCGCCGTGCACCGGCAGGAAGTACTTGGGCTTCGTCAGGGTGAGCATGAGCTTCTGCTCTTCCTGACAGGCGTGGCCGGAAACATGCACATCGTACATGCTCTCGTAGATGACCTCTGCGCCCAGCAGCAGCAGACCGTTGACGATCTTGGTCACGCTCTTTTCGTTGCCGGGGATGGGGTTGGCGGAGATGATGATGAAGTCGCCGGGGCCCACACGCACCTGACGGTGGCTGCAGGAGGCCATACGGCTCAGTGCACTCAGGGGCTCGCCCTGACTGCCGGTGGTCACCAGCACCACCTGCTCCGGCGGGTACTGGTTCAGCTCGTCCACGCTGATCAGGGTGCCCTCCGGGATGTGCATATAGCCCAGCTCCTGCGCCATGGCGGTGTTGTT
>CAVKCU010000331.1:0-6926 GCA_963654645.1 Clostridiales bacterium
TATGGCACACAACGATACACACGCAGCCCGCAAAAAGGGCGGCGCAGGCAAAATTCTGCTGGTAGTGCTTCTGCTG
This sequence comes from Clostridiales bacterium, assembly GCA_963654645.1. Taxonomy (GTDB): domain Bacteria; phylum Bacillota; class Clostridia; order Oscillospirales; family Ruminococcaceae; genus Faecalibacterium. The sequence continues at coordinate 77 of CAVKCU010000331.1, forward strand.
CTTTTTCTGGCAGCGGGCGCAGCGGTGCTGTTTGCCTACAATGAGATTCACGGCAATGGTGCACCCGGCAGCACAGAGGTGACTGTAAGCATCCCGCAGGGCAGCGGCGTAGCCACGATCGCCAACAAGCTGAAGGAGGCGGGCGTCATCCGCTCTGCCTACCTGTTCCGTTGGTATGTGAGAGAAAAGGGCGCTGCCGCAAAGTTGCAGTACGGCGATTTTGTCTTGCAGACCAGTGCGATTTCCTACGATGCGATCATTGCCACCCTTTCCCAGTACGCCAAGGCAGAAACGGTGCGAGTGACCATCCCGGAGGGCACTACGGCCATTGCCATTGCCCAGAAGATGGAAGCTGCCGGTCTGTGCACCGCCGAGGAGTTTTTGAAGGAAGCCAATGAGGGCGATTTCAGCGCATATACCTTCTGGCAGTATGTCCCGGAGGATAAAGACGCTCCGAACCGCTTTATGAAGTGCGAGGGCTATCTTTTCCCGGAGACCTACGAGTTTTTGAAGGGCGATACGGTGCACAACTATGTAGCTACCTTCTACGCCCAGTTCGATGCACAGTTCACCGCCGAAATGTACGCAGCGCTCAAAAAGCAGGACATGACCCTGCCGGAGCTGGTCACCCTTGCCTCCTTTGTGCAGGAGGAAGCGGGCAACAGTCAGGACTCCAATGTGGCGCAGGTGTTCCGCAACCGTCTGGCGGAGGGCTCACCCTACCCCCGGCTGCAAAGCAACACCTCCAGCCATGTCCAGAGTGACGCCGACAACAACTATCTCTGGAACTGGGTCGCACCCTACTACGGCGGCTGGGATGATATCCCGGAAAATATTCTTGCAGCCTACGACACTTACAGCTGCACCGGCCTGCCCGCAGGCCCTATCTCGAACCCCGGCCTTGCCGCTATCAAGGCGGCATTGGAGCCGCAGCCCGATGAGGAAGCCAAGGACGCTTACTTCTTTGTGACCGACCTCAAGGGCAATTACTACTATGCCCACACGCTGGCAGAGCATAACGCAAACTGCAAAACTGCCGCAGCTGTGAACAAAAGCCTGAAAAACTGAGGAAAGGCCGCTGCACAAAAAATACGGTGCAGCGGCCCATTTCCAGCTAAAAACTGTGATACATAAGAGAGGAACCTACAAATGTTACAGATCCCGGAACTGCTTGCCCCGGCGGGCGATGCGGAACGTCTGCGTTATGCCATCAACTACGGTGCCGATGCTGTTTACTGCGGCCTGCCGGAGTTTGGTATGCGCTCTGCCCCGGCTAATTTCACCCCGGAGCAGCTGACGGAAAGCGTTATCTACGCCCACGCCCGCGGCCGCAAGGTCTACCTGACCATGAACACCCTGCCCACCAACGAAGAGGCCGACCGTCTGCCGGAGGCCATCAAGGAAGCTGCCAAGGCCGGCGTGGATGCCTTTATTGTGGCAGACCTCGGTGTGCTGGATGCCTGCAAGACCTTTGCCCCGGATATTGACGTGCATCTTTCCACCCAGACTGGCATCACCAACTGGGCAGCTGCCCGCGCCGCCTACAAGATGGGCGCAAAGCGGGTAGTGCTGGCCCGGGAGATGACCTTGCAGGATATTGCCATCCTGCGCGATAAGACCCCGCCGGAGCTTGAAATTGAGGCTTTTGTGCATGGTGCGATGTGCATGAGCGTGTCCGGCCGGTGTCTGCTGTCCAACTACATGGCCGGGCGTGACGCCAACCGCGGCCAGTGCGCCCAGCCCTGCCGCTGGAAGTACTACCTGAGCGAGGAGACCCGCCCCGGCCAGTTGTACGAGATCGGCGAAAACGAGAATGGCAGCTACATCCTTAACGCCAACGATATGTGCACCGCGCCCTTCATCGACCTGATCTGCAAGGCGGGCGTGGACAGCCTGAAGATCGAAGGCCGCGCCAAAACCTTCTACTATGTTGCCAGTGTTACCGCTGCCTACCGCAAGGCACTGGATGCCTATCTGGCCGACCCGGCAAACGATAACTTTGAACTGCCGCCGGAGGTGTACGCAGAGCTTACCCGCACCAGCCACCGGCACTACTCTCCGGGCTTCTATTTTGGCCGCGAGCAGGCCAAACAGGCCACCGACAGCGCTACCTATATCCGCGAGTGGGAGTTCGTGGGTACGGTGGACAGCTGGGAAAACGGCATCGCCCACTGCCAGCAGCGCGGCAAATGGAGCCTTGGGGATACGCTGGAGGCGCTGTGCCCGGACGGACGCAGCATCTCGCTTACCCCTGAATGGATTGAGAACGAATCAGGCGAGCGGGTGGAAAGCACCCCTCACGCCATGGAAAAATACACTATGCCCACCCCGGAGCTGCCGCCCATGAGCCTGCTGCGCCGGAAAACGGTGTAACAGCGTGACAAAAAGAAAGAAAGCCGCCGTGAAGTATCGTAACACTTCTGGCCGCTACGCCCTTCTGGACGAACTGCGCGGGCTGGATTTGGTCAGTATGATGCTCTATCACGGTTGCTGGGATCTGGTCAATCTCTTCGGCATTCAGGCCGACTGGTATTATGGTCTGCCCGGGCATCTGTGGCAGCAGAGCATCTGTTGGGTGTTTATTCTGTTGTCCGGCTTCTGTGCGCAACTGGGGCATCATACCTTGCGCCGGGGCGCACAGGTGTTTGGGGCAGGGGCGCTTGTCACGGCAGTCACGCTGCTTTTTATGCCGGAGGACAGAGTTATCTTTGGTGTGCTGACCCTGCTGGGCAGCGCTATGCTGCTGACCGGCCTTTTGGAAAAGCCACTGCGGCGCATTCCACCCGCAGCAGGGTTTGCTATCTCCGCAGTGTTGTTTGCCCTTACCCGCAATGTCTCGGCAGGCTATCTGGGTTTTGGAAGCCTGCGCCTCTGGCTGCCGCAGACACTGTATGCAAACTACGTTACAGCGTACTTTGGCTTTTATCCGTGGTGGTTCTATTCTACGGATTATTTTGCCCTTCTGCCGTGGCTGTTTCTGTTCTGGGCAGGGTACTTTCTCTACGGCATTGTAGGGCGGCAGCGCATGGAGCCCTTGCGCCGCTCGGTCTGCCCGCCGCTGGGCTGGCTTGGACGGCACTCGCTGCTGTTGTATCTGCTGCATCAGCCGGTCATCTACGGAGTGCTGTTGGTGGTTTTCCGCGTATTAGGCGGCTGAAACACACGCTTCATACACTTTTGGGCAAGGCGGCATTGTTGCACCGTGCAAACATTGCGCGAATGCCTTGACAAGCGGGGCAGGGCTGTGGTATCCTGTTGACGGTTAGAAAATACTAACTGCAAAAATGCGTCATGAAATATGGACGCATTTTCATAGAACATGAAGTTATTCTAAACTAACTACGCAGAGAAAGAGGTAGAGTTTTATGAGCAAAGTAGCAATCGTATTCTGGAGCGCCACCGGCAACACCGAGACCATGGCAAACTGCATCGCCGAGGGTGCAGGCGCCAACGGCACCATCGTGCCCTGCGCCGAGATGACCCCCGCAAAGCTGGCAGAGTTTGACGTGGTGGCCTTTGGCTGCCCGGCTATGGGTGCAGAGCAGCTGGAAGAGAGTGAGTTCGAGCCCATGTTTGCTGCGCTGGAAGGCTTGCTGAACGGCAAAAAGATCGCACTGTTCGGCTCCTACGGCTGGGGCGACGGCCAGTGGATGCGCGACTGGGCACAGCGCGCACAGGACGATGGCGCACAGCTGTTCAGCGAGGAAGGCCTCATCTGCAACGAAACCCCCGATGATGACGTGCAGGCTGCCTGCCGTAAGCTGGGCGCAGATCTGGCTGCTTGGTAAGCTTTGCTGGGAAAGCACTCTCTTGACAAAAATGGTTTGCTGCGCTAAACTATGAATTGCCGTGCTTCGGCATTTTTATAGAGACAAAAGTTAGAAACTGCTAACTTTCAAGGGCGCAACAGCCATTGTGCAAGGTATTGTAAAAATGCAGATTTTACGGCAGGGGAAAATGGACGAACAGTCCGGCAGCCCCTGCCGTTTTTGATAATCGTAAAGGCGGTGTATATGGAAATGGCTGTGGCACTTGGCGTTACAGTAGGCTTTGCATTTTTGCGCGGTGCAGTACGCCGCGCTGCGCGCCGGTCAGCCCATAAAAGAGAATAAGAACACTCAGGAGGAACGGACCCGATGCAGCACCCCCAAAAGAACTTGGATAAAAAGCGTGCAGATGAAAAACTGCTTGTCAGCGAGATGATCGCACTCTATTGCCGCAAACAGCATGGCACTTCCAAAGGCACTTTGTGCCCGGAGTGCCAGCAGCTGCACGATTATGCGCTTGCACGCATTGAAAAGTGCCCGTTTATGGAAACAAAGACTTTCTGCTCCGCCTGTAAAGTCCATTGCTATAAACCGGAAATGCGGGAGAAGATCCGCACTGTCATGCGCTGGGCAGGCCCGCGTATGTTGCCGGTGCACCCGGTATTGTCTATCAGGCATGTGGCGGTCACGCTCAAGTCCAAGCGGGAGGCCAAAAAGGCAAATGGATAAAACCCATGTATAAACCCTTTGTCCGCAGGGCAACCTATGGACAAAGAGGTGATAAGCATGGAAAACATCGGCGTGACCTGTGATGTCTGCGCGTGCTGCCACAATGTGGACGGCTGCAAATGTGATCTGCCGCAGATCAAGGTGACGGAGCAGTGCAACTGCACCACCCAGCAGGTGGAGACCCCGCACTACTGCCAGAGCTACGAGGAAAAGTAAGTTCCCCACCAACGCACAGCAGCCCCTGCCGGAGAAACCTTTCCGGCAGGGGCTGCTGCGTTTTACTGTATCAATGCTCAGCGCAGCGTCACGTTACAGGTGGCAAGGCTGCGGATCAGTGTGCCTACGCTGTCTTTCATCTGGATGCCGGCAAAGCCCAGCGCAAAGGCAGCCTGCACATTTTCCAGCCTGTCGTCGATAAATACGCACTCGCTGGCCTTCAGCTGATACTTCTTCAGCAGAGCCTTGTAGATCTGCGGGTCGGGCTTGTTCACCTGTACCTCGCAGGAAGCCACGCCGCCGTCAAACTGAGCCAGCACGCCGCGCTCGGTCAGCAGCTCCAGCACATCCTGCGGGATGTTGCTCAGGTAATACACGCAATAGCCGTGGTTCTTCAGCCGCCGCACCAGCTCCAGCATCCGCAGACGCGGGCGCAGAATGTGCATCCAGTCGTCCAGAACGCCCTGCACCTCAAAGGCACAGCCCTCGGCACAGGCGTGCTCCAGCATACGCTGGTTGCCGTCATAGCGGGAAAGCTTACCTGCGTCCAGCAACTGCCACTCCTCGCTGCCAAAGGTCAAATCGTAGACTTTTTCCTCCATTTCGGCGTTGCACAGCCGGTCTACAAGGTAAGCCTTGGGGTCAAAATCCACCAGTACACCGCCGATATCAAAAATAATGCTTTTATACATAAATACTGCCTCGCTTGTATTGGATGTTTTCCAGATATTTTCCATAGTATACCACAACCGGGTGGGTGCTTTCCACCCCTTTGGCATAGAAAATGCCGCCCCGGCGTATGCTGTGGCAGAAAGGGGAGAGCGCCGTGACGATCCGGGAACTTTGTGAGAAGGAGGTCGTTCAGCTGGAGCAGGGGGTGTGCCTTGGCCGTGCAGACGATCTGGAGTTTGACCCCGCAACGGCGCAGTTGCAAAGCCTGATTTTGCTGGGCAGGCCGCGGCTTTTTGGCCTGCTGGGCAGGGATGAGAGCCTGATGATTCCTTGGCGGGAGATCGAGACCATCGGCACGGATGCCATTCTGGTGCATACGGCCGTGCCGACAGCACCGGCAGCGCCTCACGGCTTCTGGCAGCAGCTGCGGGCAAAGCTGGGTCTGTGAAAAATAGGGGAATATTTTGAAAAATCAAACCGTAATTTTTGTAAAATCATGAATGGACATTTTCGGCAAAGTGACTATAATAAGCACGAAAGGCTTGTGCAAACAGCACAGCCGCTTTGGAAATAGGGTTCGGGACGTGGAAAGGAATATCGACTATGAAAACATCCAAACCGCTGTTGACCCTGCGGATGCTCTTCCCGGCGGCAGCTTCCCTTATCGTGCTGCTGCTGGGCGAGTGGATCGCGCGCGGGTCGCTGACCGCTGATACCTTTATCAGCTTTATTTTCCCCCATTTCGGGGCATATCTGCTGGCGTGGCTTTTGCTGTTTCTGGTGTGGGAGCTGCTGGACTGGGTGCTGCGCATCCCGCCGCTTGCTACGCTGGGCATGGCGATTCTGGGCTGTGCGCCCTGCGCAGTGAACTTTTATACCATGCAGCTGCGGGGCGAGCCCTTTCTGCCGTGGGATCTGATGCAGGTGTCCGAGGCTGCCGGTGTGGCTTCTGCTGCCGGGCTCAAGCTGCAGACCAGCATGGTGGTCTCCATTGTACTGGTGCTGGTGCTTACAGTGGTAAGCTTTTTTGTTTATCGCGGGCGGCTGCGCCAGCGCTGGCTGCCAAGGCTTGCGGGCACCGGCGCTTCGGCGGCAGTGCTGTGTCTGCTGATCTTCGGCGTTTACTTACAGCCTGCTGTCACGCAGGCTTTGGGCATTACGCCGGATGCGTGGATGCAGGACCGCTACTACCGTTACTACGGTGTACTTACCGGTTTTATGACCAACCTCACCAATCTGGAGATCGACAAGCCCGAGGGCTACTCGGAGCAGGCAGTGGACGACATTCTGGATAACGTAGCCGAGAGCGAAAAATTCTCCACGGGTCCCATGTATGCAGGCAGCTATGCCGCCACCACCCCCAAAGAAGAGCAGGCGAAGCAGCCCACCATTATTTATGTGATGGACGAGTCCTACTGGGATGTTTCCGAGCTGGAACAGTACGGCATCACCTTTGATACCGATGT
>CAVKCU010000332.1:0-4190 GCA_963654645.1 Clostridiales bacterium
GTGCAAAATAGCCGGTGACCTGATAGCCCCAGCTGCCGTCAAACGGATATTCCATGACCGGCAGCAGTTCCACATGGGTATAGCCCATCTCTGTGATATACGGGATCAGCTCGTCTGCCAGCTCAGAATAATTGTAGGGCTTGCCGCCCTCCTTCATCTTCCAGCTGCCGGCGTGCATCTCGTAAATATTCATCGGGCCGTTGATCACATCAGCCTTTTTCTGTGCTGCCTGCCAGGCATCATCGTGCCACGCAAAACCACTGATATCGTAGACCTTGCTGCCGTTGGACGGGCGGGTCTCGGCGTGGAACGCATAGGGATCGGCCTTATAGACCAGATCACCTGCGCGGGTGGTCACGCAGTATTTATAAACATCATATTCCTTCATGCCCGGGATGAACAACTCCCACACGGAATCGCCATCCACCTTGCGCATCGGGTGGCTGCCCGGCTTCCAGCTGTTAAAGTCGCCCACCACACTGATGGCTACAGCATGGGGTGCCCACACGCGGAACACCACACCTGCTTCACCGGCACGTGTTTCCATGTGTGCGCCAAAGTAGCGGTATGCTTCACAGTTATTGCCCTGTTTGAACAGATACACCGGCAGGTCCGATGCATTGCTCTGGATCTTCTCCTCGGTCGGTTTCATAGACTGCTCCTCCCCGTACAGATGCACAAAGCGCACCTGTAGCTTTTTACCCTTTTATATTAAAGAATTTCGGCCTGTTTTTCAAGAGTTTCGCCGCATTTTACTGTAAAATTTACCATAATCTTTTCGTCGATATTTTTCCCTTATATACATACCCGCCAAATTTTTACAAATTTTATGGTGAATCCTGCCAATCCGACAATAAAAAAGAGCCTCTGCGCACCCTCCCAAAGGGAAGGTGCACAGAAGCTCTCTGTTTCTGTTGAAAATTTTCAGTTCCGGTTTTCCCGGTTCTTTTCAGCCTGCTCAGTCCACCACGTAGACGTTCACCTGAATGGCTCCATTGATCACGCTCTCGGCGTAGGTCTCGTAGAACAGGTCCACAAGGATCTGGCCCTTCTGCACGGCAATGCCGGTATCGGTAGCCACTGCATAGCCGTACACGAACTTGCCGTCGGTGGAGGTGATATACAGCTTGGTGCCGTAGGGGATCACATCCGGGTCCACAGCCACAGTGCCGTAGCCCAGACCCAGACCGGAGGAACCCTTGCCGGTCTTGGAATAGTAGCCGGTGGCCTTGCCGGTGAGCACCTTGCTGTAAGAGGTGGGTGCATTGGTGGTGCCGTCCGGGCCGGTCAGCGGAGAGACCGGCGCGCCTGCGCCATAGGTCTTGATGACATGGTTGGTGGGCTCCACCGTGGTGGTGGAATCCACCACGATGCTGTTTTCCAGCTCACCATCCACATAGCGGTCGCGGGTGGTGATGGTCTGCTGGCCCTCAGCGCCATGGCGCACGGTGGTGGTGCGGCCGGTATTGCGGAAATACAGGCTGGTGTAGACGTACTCGGTATCGTAGGGGATGGCCTGCGTCTCCACACGGTCGGTGTAGTCCACGCGGTGCACGGTGATCTGAGTGCCTGCGGACACCAGCTGGTCCAGAGCAGGCTCGGTGTAGTCGTCACCCTCCAGGGTGATGCCGGCACGCTTCAGGGCATCCGCCACGGTGCCGAACACCATTTTGACGGGATACTCCTGACCGTCGGCAGTGATGCTGACGGAGAATGCGCGCTCAATGTTCAGGGCGGCAAGATTGCCGCTGTAGGCCGTGTAATAGACCCGATCGCCCTCTTCGGACTGGATACCGGAAAGGTTCATGACCTGTGCAGGGTCGGTCTCGGAGGTGAGGATCACCTGCCGGGCACCATTGGAGTCTGTGACGTAGGTCAGCCGCAGATTCGCAGCGGTCACACTGAGTGTAGCCACAAGGCACACGACCATGACACAAAACGCCAGCACACGGGGAGAGACTGCATGCTTGCAGTCAGACAATGCTTTCTTCAATTTTACGGAAGCGATACGAGACAACTCCTCTCTTTTCAAAATTGGCTGCGGCTGCGGACATGGTTTTCATGCCCCGGCCGCCCGGACTGCAGGGCGGGCAGAAGCCATCTGGCCCCACAATCAAATACGATGCCCTCTTTTTGGTAAAATCGAGCATCGTATACAATTTGGACTCCGCTGCGGAGGGTGCAGTTACCCTCCCGGCCCGGACCCCATCTGCCCGCGCCGCGCCGTATATAAGACGGCTTTTTACTTCATCCAGATAAATTTTAAACGCTGCAACGTCTGTTGGTTCCGTTGAGCGGGTCTTATTTTACCAGCCCAATGGCCATTTGTCAAATCACCTTCTTGCACTTTGTTAGTTTTTTGACGTTATTTTTTGTGCAATTTTAACATTGTTTTCTCCAAAATATTGTTTTTTCGGTTATTTCCTTCCGATTTTTGCCCTGTTTTCTGGGGTGTTTTGTTCACGAATTTTTAACATTTATTTTGGATTTTTCGCACCGGAAACTGCACTTTCGGGTTCGTTTTCCCATGCGGCAAGCGGCCAAAAATCGCTGGTTTTCCGTACAAAACCACATCTTTTTCATCCCATTTTCCACCCACAGAGAACTGTGCGAATTACCCATAAAAAGTGCCTTCCGGCAAAATGCCGAAGCACAGAAATTTGTGCAGCATAAGACCACACTGGCAGCTGCCGGGCAGCGGCTGTACAATCAAACAAAAAACAGAAAGGAAGGTTTTCAAGTGAACATCAAGATCATTCAAAGGCAGTGCGGCGGCACCGAATTTCTGTCCCAGCCGCACCGCCTGCACCTCGGTGCACAGAACGCTGCCGGTGTGGACGAGCTGTGCTTTATGCTGCCGGAAGCATGGGCCGGGTGCACCGTTGCGCTCTATCTGCGCCGCAGCGACGGCACCCTGCTGGCACCGGTCTCACTGGACGCGCAGCACTGCGTCACCGTGGACCGCCGCCTGACCGGAAGCACCGGCGGACAGTGGATGCTGGCAGCCATCGATGCCAGCGGCTACGCTGCCTACACCCGGCCCGGCAGCTACGACACCTACGCCATCCTGCCCACCGACGGCGGCGCGGAAGAGCTGCCGCCCTCGCAGTATGAGCAGTTCGTGGCGCGCGTGCTGGAAAGTGCCAGTACCGCTTCCACCGCCGCGCAGCGTGCCGCAGCCAGTGCTGCAAGCACGGCATCCAATGCGGCGCAGGCCCAGACCGCCGCACAGCGCACCAGCGCCGACAGTGCCGCCGCATCCCGCTGTGCAGCCCGTGCCGAGGCTGCTGCCGCGCGGGCAGAGGAGCTGGTGCCTACCGACGGTCAGGTGGTGAGCGTGAACGGCAAAAGCGGCATCGTAAAGCTGATGGCGCAGGATGTGGGGGCGGTTCCCTGCCCGGCAGTTCCGGTCTCCGGCCAGCTGCTGCGGGTGCTGAGCGTGGACCCCAACACCGGGGCCGTGCTGACCGATACTGCCGCCATGCCGGATCTGTCGCCCTACCTGCGCAGCAGCACGGTGCCCACGGCTTCGGCCCCCGGCGCAGTGCGGGTGGACCCCGCCTGCGGCATCAACGTGCGCAGCGACGGTACCCTGATCACCGCACCTGCTGCCCGCGAACAGCTGGATAGCATGACGGATGCGCTTCTGCCGCTGACCGCAGCCCTGCTGCCTTATGGCGTGAAGAAGGCGCTGACCACCGCCGCAGCCGCCGGGGAATGGAGCGCTGCCGAAAAGGCAAGCGCCCTGCGCACCCTCGGTGCCGATTTTTCTTCCTATTATACAAAGGAAGATGTCGATGCTCTGCTGGCCGCACCCAGCTCCGCTGCCTACCCGGTGGGCAGCATCTACCAGAGCACCAACCCCACCAGCCCTGCCGCCCTGTTTGGCGGCACATGGGAGCAGATCGCATCGGAGCGCGTGCTGATGGGTGCCAGCAGAAGACACGCGGCGGGCACCACCGTGGAGGCCGGCCTGCCGGATATCACAGGCACTGAGACGAGTTTTGCAAAAGAGTTCGGCGGAGCATTTACACAGGGCAAACTTGTTGATGAGGATGTCGGCGCAAACACCGGAAACGGTATAGTCTACCGTTATTGCATGCATTTTAATGCATCAAACTCCAATGCGATCTACGGCGCAAGTAGCACGGTGCAGCCCGCCGCCTACTATGTTTACATCTGGCACCGCG
>CAVKCU010000333.1:0-3873 GCA_963654645.1 Clostridiales bacterium
CCCTCCATCTTGCTGATGGCAGAGTGGATGATGCGGCGCTCGTAGGGGTTCATGGGCTCCATGGCAAAGCTGCGGCCGGTCTTGCGCACCTTGGCACCAATGCGCTGTGCCAGAGCAGTCAGGTCGCTCTCGCGCTTGTCGCGGTAGCCGGCCACATCCAGACCCAGCTTGATGTAATCGCCTTCCAGACGGTTGGCCACCAGGCTTGCCAGATAGGAAAGGCTCTCCATGGTCTCGCCGCGGCGGCCGATGAGGGCGCCCAGCTTTTCACCGTCCAGACGGATGATGGTGGCTTCGCCCTTCTGCACGGCGCTGAAGGTCACGTTCTCCACGCCCATCAGGGTGATGACCTCCCGCAGATAGTCCACGGCGGCCTTTACCTTGGCGTTCTCCTCGATGACGATGGGCACCTCCACCTCTTCTGCCTCCTCGGCAGCTTCGGCGGGCTGCTGGGCAGCGGGAGCGGCAGGCTCTGCCACAGCAGCGGGAGCTTCCTCTGCCACAGGAGCAGTCTCCTGCACGGGGGCGGCAGTCTCAACAGGCTGCTCTGCCACAACCTCCACCGGCTTTGCGGGCACAGCGGCGGGAGCATCCGGCTCTTCCACGCTCACGCGCACCTTGGCGGGGGTGGTCTTTAAACCCAGAAAACCGGTCTTCTGGGGATATTCCAGCACTTCACGGCTGACATTTTCATCCTCAGCCTGAACACCCAGCAGGGCGCAGGCCTTGGCAAAGGCTTCTTCGACCGTCTTGCCGGTCGCTTCCTGTGTACGGATCATAACCGTTTACCTCCCTTGTTACTGTTTATCCTGCTTGTTCAGCTCGCTCAGCGGCACGGTGCGCTCGTCCTTGTAGCGCTCGGCGTCCTGCTGACGGGCATACTCCAGCCGGCGCTTGTTCATCTCGCTGGCGGAAAGGTTCTTTTCCACGGTCTTGCCGGTCTTGGGGTCGGTTACCGTGACGGTAGTGTTCTTCACACCGCGCTTTTCCTGCTTGCGCTTGGCGGCGATCTCCGCCTCCACTTCCTTACGCATCTTCTCGGGGTCGTAGAACTTGCGCATGATCTGGGTCTGCACGGTCATGACGATGTTGGAAATGACGTAGTACAGAGAGAATGCCAGCGGGTAGGTAAAGCAGAAGAACAGGTACATCAGCGGCATCATGTACATGGTCAGCTTCATGCTGCCCTGCATCTGCTGACCGGAGGCCTTCATGCTGATGTGGGTGGACCAGAACATGGTGATGACCGACAGCAGCGGCAGCACGATGTCCAGAGAAAGGCCCAGCTTCGGGATGCGGGTCAGGTCGATGCCAAGGAAGTTCATGTGCTGGCTGAACTCGGTGATGGTAGCGATCTGCTGTGCGGTAAAGCAGCCCAGCACGCCGCTGTTGCCGGCCAGTACCTCGGCGATGATGTTGGTATCGCGGGTGATGGCGGTAAAGGAGATGCCGGCGGCAGTCATAGCCTCGCCTGCGCTGGCAAGTGCAGCGGCGCTGATGTGGAAGATGCGCTCCAGCGGGTTATACACCACGCCGATAACGCCGAACATGACCATAAAGTTCAGCAGCATGGGCAGGCAGCCCGCCGTGGGCTTATAGCCAAAGTCCTGCTGCAGCTTCATCAGTTCTTCCTGCTGCTTTTCGGGCTTATCCTTGTACTTGGTCTGGATCTCCGTGATCATGGGCTGGAAGGCAGACATTTTTGCCATGCTCTTCTGCTGGCTGGTCTGCAGGGGGATTTTGACGATGTTGATGAGCAGGGTGAAGAGGATGATGTCCCAGCCGTAGTTCGGCAGCAGCTTGTAGATCCACTCCATGACATAGCCGAGAGGACCGCTCAGGATGTAAAAGAAGTTCATACCTTTGTCCATTCTGCCCCGGCTGTGGCCCGGGACGCATTATTTTTTTATCGTAGGACACGCCGCCCACAGTGCAGCGCGTCACAAGAAGCGAAAACTTTATCCCCTATGCCGCTTTTCAAACAGCTTTGCGGGCTGTAAATTGCGGGCGGGGCTTTGCCAGCGGCCGGGCGGCGGTACGGGATCGTAACCCCATTTCCCCAAGGGGTTGCACCGGGCAATGCGCCATGCCCCCAGCAGGATGCCCTTTACACAGCCGTGGGTCAGGATGGCCTGCATGGTGTAGTTGCTGCAGCTGGGCGAAAACCGGCAGCTGCGGCCGATCCATGGGCTGAGAGTGTGCTGGTAGATGCGGATGGGCACGCACAGCACCCTGCGGCAGAGCATTTGCAGCCGGTTCACACGCGGGGCTCCGGCTTCTGTTTGCGGGCGGGGGGCACGGTGGCGGGCGGCTTTGCGTCCGGGCGCTTTGCCTTATCCGGCAGACCGGCCTGGGCAAACAGCTTTGCCACAACGCTGCTCAGCTGCCAGCTTTTCAGCTTGGGGGTCATGCCGCGCGCCACGAAGATCAGGTCGTAGCCGCCGATATTGTAATCCAGATGCTCGTCGATGGCGGCCTTCATCACGCGGCGGGCGCGGTTGCGCTGCACGGCGTGACCGATCTTTTTGGTGGCAGTCAGGCCCACCCGGGTATTGCGGCCCCGGGTCTTGAGCACGTACAGCACCAGTGCCGGGTTCACATAGGACTTGCCGCGGGCGTACACACGGCCAAACTCGCTGTTGCGGCGGATCGGACGATAACGCATAACGTCGGCACCTCCTTTCGTCCGGGTGCACAGGGGTGCACTCTTTAGCCAGTATATCAAAAATTTTTGCAGTTTAAAAGCCCATCCGGGCATTTTTACGAAAAAACTTTTGACGGGTAAAAAAATAAGACCGCCAATGGGATATCAGCGGTCTTTTGTGCGCATATTCATTTCTGCGCCGGATCTCACCTGCAAGGTTTAAGATCAGACAGTCAGGCTCTTGCGGCCCTTTGCACGGCGAGCATTGATGACCTTACGGCCGTTCTTGGTGCTCATGCGGGTCAGAAAGCCATGAACTTCCTTGCGCTGACGCTTCTTGGGCTGAAAAGTTCTCTTCATGGTTGTATCCTCCGTAAAAACTTATCCCCGGTATGGGGTCTTGATCGGTCCCAGATTGGGGACAGGCTTGCAATTCAACAGTATATCGCATAGTATGACGTTCTGTCAAGCATTTTTTTCAGTTTTCTGCAAACTTTTTTCTGATTTTTCTGTTAAAAGCTTTTCAACTTTTTCACCATTTCGCTGTGGAAAACTTTTTTCTACCAGATATTGTGGTCTTTTTTGCGCGTTTCCACAAGGCTGCCGGTTCAGCTTATTTTATGTATTATAAATTACATTATATTAATATAGACGCAGGGAGATTTTTGTGGTATACTAACCTGGTATCAGCAGCATTGTTGAAAACTTCAATGGAGTGGATGTTTTATGGATTCTTTCAAGGACGTTTTAGAGGCCGCACAGGCGTACTGCAAAACGCAGATGGCCGAGCCGACCTATAATCTCTATATCGATGGCCTTGAGCCCATCAGCTTTGAGGACTCAAGCCACATCACCCTCTCGGTGCGGAACGACTTCATCTGCAAGATCGTGACGGACCGCTACCTTGGCTTGCTCAAGGAAGCCTTCAAGACCGTGCTGGGCTTTGACGTGGACATCACCCTCGTGGTGCCCAGCACCCCGCCGCACGAAGTCGTGCTGGCCCAGCAGTACGAGGCGAACCCCGCCTCCCCGCAGGGCAACTACGAATTCACCTTCGAAAACTTCATCAAGGGCCCGTCCAACCAGTTTGCGTTTGCTGCGGCGCAGGCGGTGGCGGCCAACCCCTCCGGAGCCTACAACCCGCTGTTCATCTACGGCGGTTCCGGTCTGGGCAAGACCCATCTGCTGACGGCCATCCAGACCGAGATCAAGCGCACCCACCCCGATTT
>CAVKCU010000334.1:0-3361 GCA_963654645.1 Clostridiales bacterium
CAGTGTCCTTCTCGGTCAGAGCGACTTTGGCCATAACTTCCTGCTTGTTCATAGTTACATACCTCTTTATAAAATTTTATGTGCCAATGGAACAGCGGCGGGAAACGGCATTCCCAAAAAGCGGGCATACTCCCAACCCCGTACCACGGTAACAGATACAGTATACCAGAACCCTGTGCAAAATGCAAGGATATTTTTTGCATCCTGCCTTTATTTTTTTACGTACTGGTGCCAATACAGCTGCACCTCCGGCAGCTTCTTTTTGCGCAGCAGAAATGCTGTGGGGATCAGGTACAGCAGCACCGAAAGCAGCATGGATGCATCGTAGCCGCTCACCGCATCGGCCACGGTAGTGGTGCCGTACAGCCCACCGATGAGCATGGACGAAATATCCATGGCACCGTGCAGGAACACCGTCACCCAAATGTTGCCGGTGCGGAAGTAGATCGCCGCAAAAAGAGTGCCCAGCGATGCTGCAAACACGCACTGCATCAGCACACCGAACGGTGCCGAGCTGAGGATATTGGTCAGGTGCGCCGCACCAAACAGCACACCGGACAAAAGGCAGGCCTTCCACACACCGGAGCGGCTGGTGCCAAAGTGCTCCAGCAGGGTCTGGGCAATGACACCGCGGAAGATGAATTCCTCGGCCACACCCACCATGGCCATGCTGACAAGGAAGGTGCAGATGCGTGCCGCAGGCTGCAGCACGCCGTTCTCCGGCCGACCCAGCACCAGCGAACCAAAGGCATTGTAGCCAATGAACACCAGCGGGTACATGCCCACCA
Source organism: Clostridiales bacterium (assembly GCA_963654645.1). Lineage (GTDB taxonomy): Bacteria > Bacillota > Clostridia > Oscillospirales > Ruminococcaceae > Faecalibacterium. The sequence goes on from CAVKCU010000334.1 coordinate 789, forward strand.
GCAGGCCGTTGAAAAAGCCGCTGCCGCGGCGGCGCAGCAGCCCGGCACGGTCTGTCCGCACCAGAAACAGTACCGCCACCATGGCCCCCACCAGCTCCTGCAGAGTGCTGTAGAGGTATGTATCAATGGACGCAAAATCCGCCCGGAAAAGAACCAGTGCAATGGTAAAGACCAGATCTGTTACGAACAGGCTTGCCAGAAAAATCACTTCTGCCAGAATGCAGAATAAGATCGGGTGCGCTTTGCGCAGTCGTTTGAGCATGGGATACCCTCCTGAATCGTTGATGGTACTATTCTAGCACACTTTACCTTAAAACGATATAGCACGCGCAAAAAAGGCAGTTTCCCCTTCTGCTGTGCCGCAAAGCGTTCACTTTTTCAAAACAAAGATCTGCTCAAACTCCTGCGTTGCCAGCAGCGAAACGTCCTCATAGCCGCCCTGCCGGGCAACGTTCCACGCAGTTTCCATGTTCTGGGCCGTGATCTGCTCCACCTGTTCTGCCGTCACGAACTGCCACAGCCCCCGGCCTCCAATGAACAGCACCAGCGTATCATTTTCGCCGGTGTTATACTGCACCAGCAGCTCACTGGAATCGTCCGGCACCACACAGACCTCCTGAAATTTGAGAAGCTCCTGCACGCCAGAGGTGAAGCTGCCAAGGTCCCCGGTAATATCCACGCAGGCCGCCTGACTGTATTGATCCAGTTCTTTGTCTATCTTATAGGTACCGCTGTACATACGCTCCGGCTCGATCACAAATGCAAGCACGACCATTGCAAGGCACACGATCTGAACAATGCGCTTTCTGGTGTCTGCACGCAGCGTATCCAGAATGGAAAAAAGACCGCAGCCACAAAACAGCGCTTCCAGCGGCTGCAGATGGTACACATACCGCAGCGACTTATATGGTGCGATCACCGCAATGATCAGAAATGCAGCAAGCGCCGGGACCGCGATCAGCTTGACATCCCCGGGGATCAGTGTAGTGCTGCGCAGCTTGCCCGGCAGCCAGCGCTGGCCCAGCTTCATCAGGATCAGTACGGCCATAATGCCTGCGCCTACGGCAAAGCCGACGATGCTCCAGCCGATCAGCTCCAGCGGGCCTTTGGGGTACTGCGCCAGATCCAGCAGATTGTTTGCTGTTGACTCCAGCGAAACCGTATCCTGCGAGTGCAGCTGTGCATACCAGCACGGAAAGGTGAGCAGCATTCCGCCAACGCCCGCAAGTGCCGGAAGCGAAAATGCAGCAGCATTTTTCCATTCGCGCCGGAACATCAGGTAAAGGTCATATGCTGCGCACAGCAGGAAGGCATAGACCACAAAGAAATACTGGGTCATCATGCCAAGATAGATGGTTACACCGATCAGAAGATATTTGGGCACAGACGGCCTGCGAAGAGACTTTGCCACCAGCAGCGCAAGCAGGGTCGTCAGCAAGGTCATGAGCATATACATGCGCACCATCGTCACATTCGAGATTATCTCACGGTTGAACGCATACAATGCACAGACGAACAATGCCTTTTTCCAGTCTGCAAACAGCTCCATGCCCAGCGCATACAGCGCTGCCAGCGTGCCGCCCAGCAGCACAAAATTCATCCCCAGACCCGTCCATTTTGTAAAGCTGCCCGGAAATAACGAGCATACCGTGTGCAGCAAAAAGTAGAACAACGGCGGATGAACGTCCTGCGTCTGGTTATAGTAGACCGACGCATAGTCGAACCGTGTGCTTCTCTGCGGAGCAACATAATTCAGAAAATCGCTCTGCGTGAACACTGCTTCCGGCAGCGTGCCGTTTGCCACCTGTTCTCCACCATGGAGCCAGCTTAAAAACGGAACATAATTGCTGTTTGCAAGGCCGTAGGAGTAGATCTCATCCAGAAAGAAGCCCTCTTTCCGCACAGCCCACCAGCCGCAAAGGCAGATCAGAACGATCACGAAAAGCGCAACCGCCCGTTTTTTCTTTTTTGTTTCCTGCATAGTTTCTGTTTTTTCCTCGCTTTTTTGTCCGTTCTGCAGCCAAATATGGCTTTGCTTTTCCAGTATATCATATTTAGAACACAAGTCAAAATTTTTCGGGTTGCAGATCCCGCTGCTCCCCTAGCAGCATGCACCTTGTTAGACATTCCTGGCCGGTGGGACCCGCGGGCTAAACAAAGCCATACTATGGCTTTGTTTGCGGTGCTTCGCACCGCCGCCCTGTTCAAATCCCGCGCGGAGACAAAAAAGAACCAGTACACGAATGTGTTAGCAGCATGCACCTTGTTAGACATTCCTACCGGTTGGGACCCGCGGGCTAAACAAAGCCATACTATGGCTTTGTTTGCGGTGCTTCGCACCGCCGCCCTGTTCAAATCCCGCTGCAGAGATTAAAAAAGACCAGTACACAAATGTGTACTGGTCTTTTTTGGTCGGAGCAGCGGGATTTGAACCCACGGCCTCCTCGTCCCGAACGAGGCGCGCTACCAACTGCGCTATGCCCCGAAAATACCGCAGCCAGTTGAGACTGCGGTTTTCTTGGTTGGGGATGAGAGAATCGAACTCCCACAAGTAGAGTCAGAGTCTACCGCAC
>CAVKCU010000335.1:0-2751 GCA_963654645.1 Clostridiales bacterium
TTCTTGTCCAGCACAAACGGCAGGACAAGCTCAGGCCGCTGCATACCGCTGAACTGCCCCGCGATGACCGTTGGGTTGCCGCAGTACGGGCAGCTTGTCGCGGCGGTCGTCTCGTCACAGATCAGCTCTGCGCCGCAGGACGGGCAGGAATAGCTGCGCAGCCCGGCGGCCTCGTTTTCGCTCCAGACAGAGTCGGGCGGCGGCGCCTGTTTATTCTGTGCCGCGGTTTCGGCAGCGGCTTCTTTTTCAGCATAGAGCGCTTCGATCTCAGCAGTATCGTAGCTGCTGCCGCAGAAGTCACACACCAGCTTTCCGCTGGCACCGTCAAAGTGAAGCGGACCGGTACAGGCAGGGCATTGGTAGTTGGTAAGCTGCGTTGCCATTATGCGTCACCTCTCTTTCCTTCGGTTTGCAGCTGCCCTGCCAGATCCTCAAAAAAATCACGCAGGGCGCTGCGCGTATTGCCATCGGCATCCAGATAACGGTAGATGATCTCGTCATCCGGGGTCTTGTAAATCAGGCAAACGCTATCTAACGTTTCATCGGTGATGAATAAGCCGGGAGAATTTTTCTTTTCGTCTGGCAGGCTTTCCAGCCCCAGCTTTTCTGCCAGAGCCAGGGCTTCTTGCCAACGGGTGTCCTCAACAGGGATGTTTTCCAGCTCCACCCATTCATCATCCTTGTAATTGCAGCTGAAAAGACAGCCGTCAGCCGGGTCATTTCTTATGCTGAACCCGTAGGTGTCGTCATAGCACATGCCGGAATAACTGATGCTGATACCGGTCAGTGTGCCGGGCGGCGCTTTTTTACAGCCGGACATTGTCAGAAAAGCGGCTGCGGCGCAAAGCACCGCAGCAATTTTTTTGCGCATCACTGGCCAAACGGCTTACCGCACTCCGGGCAGAACTTGGGCGGATGGGCCGGGTCATCCGGGGTCCAGCCGCACTGGCTGCACTTGGCGGGGGCCGGTGCGGGCTTGGGGCTGCCGCAGTTGCAGCAGAACTTACCGGTGTTGGAGGTGCCGCAGCTGCATACCCAGCTGGCGGCTGCGGGTGCCGGGGCAGGCTTGGGGCTGCCGCAGTTTGCGCAGAATTTGCCGGTGTTGCCGGTCTGGCCGCAGCTGCAGGTCCAGCCTGCGGGGGCAGGGGCAGGGGCCGGGGCGGGCTGTGCGGCGGCCTGCTGCTGGGCGCCCATCTGGTACAGGTTCTGGGCGTTCATACCGCCCGCCGCACCGGCCATATTCATGCCCATAAAGGCCATGGCGGGGCCTGCGCCCTGATTACCGGCCGCGGTCTGCATAGCACTGGCCTGTGCGCCAACAAGATGCGCAGCGGCGCGGGTCGGGTCCATAAAGGCTGCGTTGCGCTGCATTTCCTTGAGCATCTGCTCGTCTTCCTCGCTGGCCTTCACGCTGGAAACACCGAAGGATACGATCTCAATGCCGCGCAGCTTGCCCCACTTGGCGGAGAGCACATCGTTGAGGGCCTCGGCAAGCTCCATCGTATGGCCGGGCAGTGCGGAATAGCGGATGCCCATATCGCTGATCTTGGCAAAGGCGGGCTGCAGGGCGGTCATCAGCTCGGATTTCAGCTGCCCGTCGATTTCATCGCGGGTGTAGCCTTCCTCCACATTGCCGCAGACATTGGTGTAGAACAAAATGGGGTTGGTGATGCGGTAGCTGTACTCGCCGAAGCAGCGGATGGCAATGTCGATGTCAATGCCGGCGCGCTGATCCACCACGCGGAAGGGCACCGGGCTGGGCGTGCCGTATTTGTTGCCCACCAGCTCCTTGGTGTTGAAGTAATAGATACGCTGATCCATCGGGGCCTCGCCGCCGAAGGTAAAGCGCTTGCCGATGTTCTGGAACACTGCGCCGATAGAGTCGGACAGGTCGCCGCTGAAGAGCGAGGGAGCGCTGCCGGTATCGTAGGTGTACTCACCCGGCTCGGCGCACATATCCACGACCTTGCCCTGCTCCACGATCATGGCGCACTGGCCGTCGGCAACGGCCACGATGGAGCCGTTGGAGATAATGTTGTCATTGCCTTTGGTGTTGGCGCTGCGTCCGCTCTGGCGTTTCCAGCCGCGGGTAGCCAACAGGTCAGCCGGCATGGCTTCACAATAAAAGTATTCCTTCCACTGGTCGGCCATAACGCCGCCAGCAGCGCCCATTGCAGCTCTGATAAGTCCCATAATGATCCTCCTATGTCAGGGGCGGGCAGGACCCGCCCCATTTTGTACAGATAAATCAGGTCGTTATTTGTTGGCCAAGGCGGCCTTGTACTCCTCATAGCGGGGCGGCAGCTCTTCGAGCTCCTCGTTCCACTCGGTGCCGTCCAGCCTCATGTAGAAGCTGACCGCACAGGCCGTGCCGTCGTCGCCCTCGTAGTCATACATGAACAGCGAGATGCTGTCGTTATACGGGTACAGGTTGAACTTATACGCATCGCTCTCGGTTATGTTCTGGTCAAGCACCCAGTCGTAGCCGTCCAGGATAGGCTCGATATGGTCATCATAGACATTGACCCACATCGTGATGACCGGGTCATCGGGCATACCATCACGGTAAACCTCAAAGTAGTGGCTGCCGTCATCGCTCTCACCGATGTAGCCCCAGCAATCGTAGGTGTCGGTGTCAAAGTAATCACGGTTCGGTACATTCTTGTAGTTTTCCATCCGGAACCAGCCGTACCAGTTGGTGTTGCCCAAATCATCGTAGGTGTTGCCGTCATCGTAGGTGTAGGGCGGGTC
>CAVKCU010000336.1:0-2619 GCA_963654645.1 Clostridiales bacterium
CGTCCGAATTGCGGGTGATGGTCTCCACGCCGTCCTTGCCGCGCAGCTCGTCCTCATAAACGGATTCCAGACCGGAAATGCCCAGAACATCGTTCATATTATAGCCTTTTTCCCGCAGCGGATAGGTCACCTGACCGTTGGAATCGGTCACCTTCCACTTTTCCGCCGTGATCTTGCCCACACGGCCCAGCACCGCCGGGATGATATCGCTCTGGTCGTAGCTGCGGGCACTGGTCTCCACGATCTCCACACCCGGCAGCTGCAGGCTGTGCTCCTTGATTATGGCTACCGTGAGTGTGCTCACGTTCTCCGCCATGACAAAGTTGTTCACATTGGAGAACGCCTGCCGGTCCATCTCATAGTGGATGCCGGCCAGCACACGCTGCCATTCCGGCGAAAAATCCTGCAGGTTGTTCTTTTCCACCAGCATTTCCATCACATCGTTGGCGGTGGCGTACTGCTGCAGGCCAAGCGTTTCCTTCATGTCTGCCAGCTGCTTCTGGTCGCTGGTGGAGGTGTCATCGTCCGTAAAGGCGTAATTGCCTGCCGCGTCCGCCTGACCGATCAGCAGCGTGTCGTTCCAGCTCTCGCCGTTCGCACGCAGCAGCTCCACGATCTGCTGCAGCATGGTGTCCAGATCCCGGTCGCCCATCAGCAGCTTGTTGAGAACCACATTGTAGCTGGTGGTTGTGGTGGCAATACGCCGCCCGGCGCTGTCCACGATATCGCCGCGGGCCGCCGTGACCGTAAAATTATAGTCCGTGGTGTTGGTGGCCTTGGCCTTGAAGTCGTCGCCGTTGACCAGCTGCAGAAAGATCAGCCGCATCGCGTACAGGCCCATCACGGCACATGCCACTGCAATGAGCAGGATCATCCGGCGCACAACGGTTTTTCGTTCGTTTTGGTTCATCCGCGTTTCCTCCGGCGGTTCAGACTACGCCGTTGTCGATTTTGAATGCGCTGTAAATGTGCCGCACCAGACTGAACAGCACCAGCGACGGCACCAGCGTCATCATGGCCGAGGGCAGTACAAAGGTCAGCCAACGGCTCACAGCCCAGCTGTAGCCGGGCATGTAATAGAAAAACAGCCAGTCCAGCGAGAGCACCACAAAGGCCGTGCCGGTGCTGATGAGCGCAAAGTTCCAGGTGCTGCCCTGCAGGTACACCTGCACCAGCACCGAAAGCGCAAAGCAGAGCAGCAGCAGTTCCAGCGCCAGCATACCCACGGTGCGCCCGGCGGTGTAGTCCCACAAAAGGCCGCTCACGGCACCAAACAGCGCACCTGCAAACTCGCCTTCATACACGGCCACGGCCAGACACAGCGGCAGAATGAACAGCGGCTTTGCCTGCCCCAGCTGGAACAGGCCGGGGGTCGTCTGCAGTGCCGCGCACACAAACAGTGCCACCGCGTAGCAGGCCCATTTCAGGATCTGGCTGCGGCTGCGCATGCGGCGTGATTCCATACAAATGCGCCCCCTTAATAGTCGGTAATAACGAATACGTGCTTGACCGTGCGCGGGTCTGCACCCGGGCGCACCACTGCAACGGAAGATTTGCCGCTGACTTCCGGCTCCACCTTCTGCACGGTTCCCACCAGCAGATCCGGCGGGAACACTCCGCCAAGGCCGGTGGTGATCACCTGATCGCCCATCTTCGTCTCAGTGGCGCGTTCCAGATTGGTCAGCACGCACAGACCGTCACCGGCATAATCGGTGCTGCCATTGATAATGCCGTTTTCCCGCGTGCGGGACACCACGCCCGCAGCGCTGAAGCTGGGGTGCAGAATGGTCATCACCTTGCAGCTGGTGGTATCGGCTTCCACCACCATGCCGACCAGATAGCCCTTATCGCTGATCACGGCATCGCTCACGGCCACACCGTTCACCGTGCCGCAGTCCAGCGTAAAGCCGCCGAACTCGTCCAGCGGGTCGCGGCCGATCACAAAACCAGAAACATAGCTCGCTTCGGTGTTGGAATCCTGAATGCGGGCCAGTGCCTTGTAGGCTTCGTTCTCCGCCTTGATGCGGTCGTAGTCCACCATCTGCTGGCGCAGCTCGGCATTCTCCGCTTCCAGCTGTTCGTTCTGTTCCATGACCTCATCGATGCTGGTGTATTTTTCCCACACCGAGCCAATGCCGCCGCTCAGTGCCGATGTGACCTTCTGGAACGGCATCAGCACCACGCCCAGCAGTTCCTGCGGGGCAGCGGTCAGCCGTCCGTTGGCACCGGCATAGGCCATGATGCCCACCAGAAACACCGCCACGGCTACCAGTATCTTAAATTTCCATGTGTCAAAAAAATCCTTCAAGGGAGTCCCCTCCTGTTTCGGGTGGATGCCATGCCATAAGAAAAGCGCGGACAGCCCTGCCATCCGCGCAAGAGACATTGTTTGCAGCGGAAATCAGCGCAGACGCTGCGCAAAAGAGCCTTTTTCCGCAAGTGTGGGCCTTGCCCGTGTTACATGTGGCCGCCGTCGGTGTCCAGCACGTCATGCAGGACATCCACATGATCCAGCACCGCACCGGCACCCTTGGCCACGCAGTCCAGCGGGTCTTCCGCAATGTGTACGTCGATGCCGGTCTCGCTCTGGATCAGCTGATCCAGACCGCGCAGCAGTGC
>CAVKCU010000337.1:0-2324 GCA_963654645.1 Clostridiales bacterium
TGTGTACAGAGTAGTAACATAGGTAACAGGTAGAGAAGGAAGATAGGTAACAGTTTTTTGGTAAAATGAAGGCATAAAAACTCAGTTGGAGTGAGAGTTTATGCCGTGGAAAGAAAAAACTGTTATGGAGCAACGAAAAGAATTTATCGAGCAGGCTGCTGAGTGCAGCAACTTCAGCGAGCTGTGTCGGGAATACGGCATCAGCCGAAAGACCGGATACAAATGGCTTAAGCGATTCCGTGAGACCTCTTCGCTGGAGGACCAGAGCCGCAGGCCGAAGCATCCTTACCGCAAAACCGCACCAGCTGTAGAAGCTGCGATCCTTGCAATGCGTGAGGAAAACCCGTCCTGGGGCGGCAAGACCATCCGAACGGTACTGGAGGCGGACGGAATTTCCAACCTGCCCAGCGCTAAAACTTGCTGCAATATCCTAAAGAGAAACGGCTGCGTATCCGAGGAAGAATCTCTCAAGCGCAGGCCCTGCCAGCGGTTTGAACGCGAGCAGTGCAATGCACTGTGGCAGACAGACTTCAAGGGAGATTTTCCGCTGCTGGATGGCACGCGCTGCTATCCGCTGGACATTCTGGACGACCACTCGCGGTTTTGTCTCTGCACGGAGCCCAAAAGTACGGCAGCCGGTGTTCAAGAGAGCTTCCTGCGTGTTTTCCAGGAGTACGGTCTGCCGGATGCGATCCTCTCGGATAACGGCCCGCAGTTTGCAGGATTCCGTGGCGGCTACACAAGGTTCGAGCGTTGGCTCATGGATCTGGATATTCTCCCGATTCATGGCCGCATCCTGCATCCCCAGACGCAAGGCAAAATTGAGCGGTTTCACCGCACGATGAAAGCAGAACTGCTGCGAGAGCCTTTCCGTGACATAACAGAGGCTGCGGATAAATTTGCCGCCTGGCGGTGGAAGTACAACGAGATCCGTCCGCACAGTGCTCTGGGAATGAAGCCTCCTGCCAAGGTGTATACGCCAAGCAAGCGCCAGTTGTTTGAGCCAAAGCCGTATGAATACACCTCCGGGAATGTCTGTAAGGTCAACAACTGGGGCTACCTGCGTTTTGGGCCGGTGCAGCTGTATCTCAGCGAGACGATGGCGAATACCTATCTCGAAGTTGTGCCTGCAGACAACGATACATTCAGCATCCGTTACCGCAATTTCCAGATTGCGCTTGTCGATGCAAATGAAAAAATTCTCATTAACCGCCGTATCCGAAAACTGTAACCCATGTTTCTTCCCTGGTGTTACCTATGTTTCGCTTGACACAATGTTCGCCCCTACATCCCCCTCACGGTGGTTTGTAGGGAGCGGCGTCCTCGACGCCCCGGCAAACAGCTGCCGCACTTTACAACGCCCGCACCGCGGCCTGCGCGGTGGACCAGGCGATCTGCAAATTGTACCCGCCGGTGCGGGCGTCCACATCCAGCACTTCGCCCGCGAAGTACAGCCCCCCGCACAGCTTGCTTGCCATCGTTTTGGGGTCGACCTCTTTCACGTCCACGCCGCCTGCGGTGACAACGGCATGTTCCTTGTCGCCCAGCGCCGTAACGGGCACCTGCCAGTGCTTGCACAGCTGCACAAGCGCGAGCTTTTGTTCCTTCGTGATCTGCGCGGCGCGGGTCGCAGGATCGACGCCCCACTTTTCCACCGCCACCGGCCGCATCGAGTTGGGCAGCAGCTTGGCCAGCGCGCCCTGGGCGCTGTGGGCACCCTGCTCGGCAAAATCGCGGGTCAGGCGGTCGTACAGCGTCTTTTCGTCCAGCGCGGGCTTCAGGTCAAGCTCACAGATATAACGGTGTTTCGCAATATCTTCAATATAAGTGCTGGCCGAGAGCACCAGCGGGCCAGACAAACCAAAGTGGGTAAACAGTGCTTCGCCCTGCTCGGTAAACAGTTCTTTGCCGTCGCACAGCAGGGTCAAGCGCACATTGCGCAGGGCCAGGCCCATCATGCGGCGGCAGGCCGGGTCCGGGCTGATGAGGCTGCACAAGCTGGGCTGCGGCGGCACGATGGTATGCCCCGCCTGGCGCGCCAGCTTGTAGCCGCTGCCATCGCTGCCGGTGGCCGGGTAGCTGATGCCGCCCGTGGCGATAAGGGTGTTTTCCGCCCGCAGCGTTTCGCCCCGGTCGGTGACAGCCCCCTTGCAGACGCCATCCTCCAGCAACAGCTTTTTAGCGCTGCCGCGCACAAAATCAGCATCCCGTGCATAGTCCCGCAGGGCTGCCAGCACGTCGGCGGCGCGGTCGCTTTGGGGGAACACCCGCCGCCCGCGCTCGGTTTTCAGCGGCACGCCCAGCTCCTCAAACAGCTGCATGGC
>CAVKCU010000338.1:0-2137 GCA_963654645.1 Clostridiales bacterium
CTGTCGATCTGCTCCTGCGTGGGGGTGATGTCCAGCTGCTCCGCAATGGCCTGAAAGACCAGATCCTGCTTGGCAAGATGCTCAAAGTAGGTGTCAGAGTCTGCCAGCATCGCGTTGGCATCGGCGTAGCCCTTAGCCTGTGCGTAGGCGTCCAGCTCCATGCCGTACTTTGCTGCCAGCTGAGAGTGGTAGTTCAGGAACATCCGGATGTAGTAGCTGGTGATCTGGGTGGGGATCTCCTTGAAGGTAGCGTTATTGAGCAGATAGTCCATCACGGCGTTGTCCAGATTGTTGGCGTACAGGGCGCTGTCAAAGTACTGGCGCAGGGCGTCTGCGGTGTGCAGACCGTCGCTGGCGGCAAAATTGCTCTCCACCCACGCGTCGGTCAGGGTGGGCACAACGCTCTGGGTGATGGCGTTCACCGTCACACTGAACACGGCTTCCTTGCCGCTGAGGGTGACGGTGTTGCCCTCGGCGTCGGTGGAGTCGCCGTAGCCCTCCGGGAAGGTGACGGTCACATCAAAGGTATCGCCGATGTTATGACCGATGATCTGATCCTCAAAGCCGTCAATGAAGGTGTGGCTGCCCAGCGTCAGGTCGTAGCCGGTGGCGGTGCCGCCGGTAAATACCACGCCGTCCACCGCACCGGAATAGTCGATGTTCACGGTGTCGCCGCTCTGGGCTGCCCGGTTGGTGATGCTCTGGGTGGTGGCATACTGGTTCAGCAGGGTGTCGATCTGGGTCTGGATCTCAGCCTCGGTGGGCTCGATGTCCGCCTTGGAAAGCGGCAGCGCGGACACATCAGCCGGCAGCGTCACATAGTCCAGTGCGCGGATGCCGGTCCAGTGACCGTTATCGTCCAGCCCCTCGGAGTAATCGAAGTTGGCGTAGTCGAAATCCGACACCTTGCCGTAGACGGACACGCTTGCGCCGGATGCAGCAGAGGATGCCGCGGTGCTGCCCTGCTTTTTGGTCAGCATAAAGCAGGCGAAAACGACGCACAGCACAGCGGCTGCCGCGCACAGCACACACAACAGGGTCTTGGTATTGCGTTTCAAAAGAGGTACCTCCTAAAAATAGCAGACCGTTTTCACGGAGAATGCAAATATCATACCATCCTATTATAACGGAAAAATGCGAAAAGAAAAGATTTTTGCTAAAATTCCACAAATGCCGCCCGGCACAGGTATCACTTTTGCCCGCTTTGGGCGGGAAATGCCGCAAAACCGGTGGAAATACCCGGGCGGTTCTGTTACAATAAAACTGTATGAGCCTTTCCCAGCGGGGGAAAGCCTTTTGCTGAAATTGGAGGATAAAACCATGGATTACAATAAAGCAGCTCTGGAAATGCACGAGACCCACAAGGGAAAGGTGGGCATCGTGAGCAAGGTGGAAGTCGCCACCCGTGACGACCTGTCCACCGCCTACACCCCCGGTGTGGCAGAGCCCTGCCGCAGGATCAAGGAAAACCCCGACGATGTGTATAAGTACACCTTCAAGGGCAACATGGTGGCCGTTGTCTCCAACGGCACCGCCGTGCTGGGCTTGGGCGATATCGGTCCGGAAGCCGGTCTGCCGGTCATGGAGGGCAAGGCTGTGCTGTTCAAGGAGTTCGGCGGGGTGGACGCCTTCCCCATCTGTATCGACGCCCACGACGCCGCCAGCGTCATTGCGGCGTGCAAGGCCATCGCCCCCACCTTCGGCGGCATCAATCTGGAGGATATCAAGAGCCCGGAGTGCTTCGAGATCGAGGAGACCCTGGAGCGGGAGCTGGACATCCCCGTGTTCCACGATGACCAGCACGGCACCGCCATCGTGGTCACCGCTGCCCTCATCAACGCCCTGCGGGTGGTGAACAAGAAGATGGAGGATGTGCACATCGTCCTGAACGGCCCCGGTGCAGCCGGTACTGCCATTATCAAGATGCTCATGACCGCCGGTGCCAAGGATATCGTGGCGGTGGATCAGTTCGGCACCCTGTACAAGGGCTGCAACAGCGCCGAAGCACACAAGAACTGGCTGGGCGAGGTGACCAACCCCCGCCAGATCAAGGGCGGTCTGAAGGAGGCGCTGGAGGGCGCAGACGTGTTCATCGGCGTGTCCCGCCCCGGCATCCTGACCACCGAGCTGTGCAAGA